>JAUVON010000021.1 GCA_030599175.1 Desulfobulbaceae bacterium
GGCGGATTTACAAAAGGTCCCTGGCTGCAAAAAGAGTTGGCCCGGGAAAAGGCAAGGTTTCTTATTAAAGAATTTGATATTCGCCCTCCCGACCTGGCCATTTTTGCCTGGCAATTATCAGGTGGTAATCTTCAGAAAATGGTGCTTGCCCGTGAGTTTTATCGTAAACCGCGACTGATTGTGGCTGAGCAACCCACCCAGGGGCTGGACATTGCTGCCACCGAAGACGTCTGGAATCTTTTGCTCACAGCCCGTGAACAGGCGGGAATTCTTCTGGTAACCGGGGATCTCAATGAGGCGTTTGTCTTATCCGACAGGATCGGCGTAATGTATAACGGTAAAATCGTTGAGATCTTTGATACTGATAATAAGGAGAAGCTCGACCAGATTCCCCAGGTGATGGCAGGATTGGCAGTTTCGTGATTCGCTTAAAGAATTATTGATTACGAGATAAAAGTAAGATAAGTTTGTTGGCAGTCAGCAGTTTACAGTTATCCTTATTCCAGGGAGCCCATACATTATGAATAGCCCTTATAACCTGACCTTTTTTGATATCTATGAAAAAAATGCACTCTTTAGGGGTAGTTCCTGCGCAATTCGCCGGGGGACTGAGGAGAGCACATATTCCGATCTTTTTCTGCAGACCGCAAGACTTGCCGGTGGCCTTAAAGACCTGAATCTTCCTGCCGGCAGCAGGATAGCCGTACTCTGTAAAAATCATCCCGCTTTCTTCCACCTGTTTGGTGCGGCATCAGCTCTGAACCTTGTACTTGTTCTTATTAACAGACGATTAAGTGAGGAGGAGGTATCCTATATCATAGAAGACACAACACCCTCTCTGATAATTTGCGACAATGAAATGGCTGATCAGGCCAGAGCACTTAATAACTCATTTTCATGTCTTCAGCACTGTTATGTTGTTGACGAGAATGAGGGAGATTTCTCGAAGTTGTATAGTGGTACTCCTCTTAAAACTGCTTCATCATGTCGCCCGTCTGATCCATTTGTGATCATCCATACAGCTGCAATGCTGGGCAAACCACGGGGGGCTGTCCTCGGTCAGGAGAATATTATCCTGGCAAATCAGCAGATTATCCACGCATACGGAATTGATGACAGTAAAGCTTATTTAAATATTTTACCATTATTTCATATCATGGGAGTCAATCTTGGTTTAGCTACCCTGCAAGCCGGCGGCAAAAACATAATAATGGAAAAATTTGATCCTCAAAAAACTTTGGAAATCATCGGGGATGAAAAAGTTACTTTGTTTGGATCATTTCCCCCTATAGTGGCAAACCTTATAGACACTCTTGAAAAAGGTGATTTTGACCTTTCCAGTCTTGAGATAGTGGCTGGGTTGGATATGCCTGATACTGTAAAAAAATGGGAATCCTGCACGGATTCCAAATTTTGGACCATGTATGGACAGACTGAGACGTCAGGCCTGATTACCTTTGGCGAATATTTTGCAAAATCAGGGTCAGCAGGTGCCATTTCACCGCTTGTAAATATTAAAATTGCGGATGACTTGGATAACTTCCTGCCCGCCGGGGAAACCGGGGAAATTGTCGTCAGGGGGCCACTGGTTTTCCAGGGATATTGGAATGGTGACGAATTGAATGAGTACACTTTTCGGGGAGGCTGGCATCACACCGGAGACCTCGGGATGATAGATTCTGATGGATTCTTATATTTTAAAGGTCGAAAAGCTGAAAAAGAACTCATTAAGCCGGGCGGGGAGAATGTCTTTCCGGCAGAGGTGGAAAAAGCTATCCTTGCGCATGAAGCAATTAAAGAAGTGTGCGTCTTCGGGGTACCCGACCCTAAATTTGGCGAAGGGGTAAAGGCAGTTTGCTCTCTGAGGTCGGGGTCTACCCTGACCAAAGATGATCTGATCAAGTTTTGCGGTTCTCTTATTGCCGGGTACAAGAAACCAAGATATGTTGAGTTCGTTGACGATCTGCCCAAGGGGGAAGACGGCGCAATTGACCGTGAAAAAATAAAGCTGGATTACCCTTGAAGTAAATCTTCTCGACACCCTCACTCTTTAACCATTTCATGACAATCTTCTGTCAGATTGATTCATAAAAAACTTCATATACGAGGCGCGTAAATATCCTATTATTTCGGCGTACTAAGGTACGTCGTAATGATAGGATATTTATAGCAACGAAGGATATGGAGAGTTTTTAGGAATCAATCACTTTTTGACAGTGGTGACAGGGCAGGGAGCCTTCAAAATAACATATCGTGAGGTGGAGCCTAAAAGAATCTTCTCGACCCTGGATCTTTTCTTTATACCAAGAAAGATATGGTCAATTTCATTGTCTTCAGCAAATTGGACAATATCTTCACCGGATGAAAGCCCTCTGACGCTTTGCTGCACATCGCATTGCACTCCTGCATCTTCCATCATTTTTTTGGCAAAAACAAGACCTTCTTCTGCTTTTCTGATGTCGGATGCCTTCTCAGATGAGCCTCCCTCAAGCGAGGTGATGACATAGACAAAAGCATTGTATGTTTTTGCATAATCCCTGGCGAGGGACAGTGCTGTTGCGCCTACTTCTCCACCATTATATCCAACCAGTATCTTCACAATGAACTCCTGAGTTCTCAGTTTACATCCAGCGTTTACGTCGTTTATATGATTTTACATCTTTAAAGGATTTTCTGCCACCTCCCTGTGTAATTCCCATATAAAATTCCTTAACATCGGGGTTGTCCTGCAGTTCTTCAGATGGACCTTCCATTACAATTTTACCGGATTCCATGATATAGGCATAATCAGATACGGCTAAAGCGACTTTGGCATTTTGCTCAACAACCAGTATGGTTGTATCAAGTTCTTTGTTAATGAGTTTTATATTATCAAAGATTTCTTTTACCAGTAAGGGGGCAAGGCCAAGGGACGGCTCATCCAGCATCAGCATTTTAGGAGCAGCCATCAATGCCCTTGCTATGGCGATCATCTGCTGTTCACCGCCGGAGCTGTACCCTGCCATTCGATTGGTTACTTTTGAAAGCCTTGGGAAATGTTTATACATCATTTCATTGTCTTCACGGATTTTTCTGGCCCCGTCTTTTCTGGTTATGGAACCGACCAGGATATTCTCATTCACGGTCAGGTGTTTGAAAACACGCCTGCCTTCAGGAACCATAACGGATCCTAATTTTACAACATCCGTCCCAAGCATTTTTGTTGTATCCGTACCGTCAAATTTTATATAACCTTCCTTTATGGCACCGTTTTCCGGTTTTAGGAGACCGCTGATGGCTCTTAGTGTGGTAGTTTTGCCTGCACCGTTTGTGCCGAGCAAAGCGACAATACTTCCCTCGGGGACGCTGAGGCTGACACCACGCAGAACCTGAATGATATCATTATAGACAACTTCAATATTATTGACTTCAAGCAGATTGTTTTCCATATGGCTTTCTTTGTTTTCGTCTTAACCTGCCGAAAACAGTATGGTTTCCGGCAGGTTAAGGTTCATCGTAGTCAAGAGTTGAATTTACTTGATTTTTGTCATGTATTCAGACTGGATAGGCTCACCGACCTTCTTGAATGCACCATCCTGTACACTGTAAATCTGCAGCGCATCAACACCAGCACGGTCAGTTTCTGAATAGGTTACAGGTCCTATGGTGGTATATGGTGAATAACTATTTTTACCATTCATACCATTCAGGGTTTTGTAAAGGTTTTCTTTATTGATCTCAAGACCGGCATCCTTAGCCCTCTTGATGGCTTCCGTTGCTACCTGGGCTACCATGATTCCTGCCGCATAATTATGGGAGTTTGCTGCTTTATCATCCCGACCATACTTTTTGGCCAGGGCAAGTTGTTTTGTGGTTCCTTCATTCTTTTCCGAAGTCAGGTTAAAGGAGCAGGTCCAGACATATCCTTTACAGGCGTCGCCGGCGAGGGCAATCAAATCATTTCCGCCGGTATAATGAACTCCGAGAAAAGTCAGTTTCCCTGCTTCGCCGTAAGAACCGGCGGTAAGACCAAGACGTGCTGAGTCTTTAAGCATTGTTGCAACAGGAGACTGTACTGTATGGCTGAGAACATACTGAACGTCTTTACTCATCAACCTTTTAAGCATGGCTGAGTTATCAAGATCTTTACCATGTTCAACTACTTCAACAATCTCCATGTTCAAACCTGCCGCAACCGCTTTTTTAGCATCATCAACAGGTCCCCGGCCAAATGCTGACGGATGGATAAACATGGCAACTTTCGCTTTTCCTTCTCCTTTGTGATTTTTTACAACGTACTCAGACAGGGCAACCAGCTGTTCCGAATAGGATGCTACCGGCAGGAAGATATAGTTTGAATCATCCAGGTTTCCAGCATGGTAGGAAGCAGGAAGGACAGCAATTTTCTCTTCCTCAAAATCCCTTTTCAAGCCCAGGGTGCTGCCTGTTGAATAGTTGAGATACATGACAATGCCATCGTCAAGATACTCTTCAAAGTTTCTTTTAGTGATATCAGTTTTATACTGATCATCCCTGATGGTACAGTCGATGGTGTCATCACCCAGCATTTTTGTTTCATTTACAAATTTAAAATAATCTTCAGTACCCTTGGCGTATGGGTTGCCTGCATCCGATGTCGGTCCGGTAATGGCAAGGGACATACCAAGTTTGTAAACCTTTCCACCTGCATTTGCTGTTGCGGTAAATGCAAACATTACGGCAAGAACCAGTAATGCGTTTAGGAACAAGACGTTTTTGTTTTTCATGTTTCTTCTCCTCCAGAGTTTTGGGTTAGCTGCTGCATTTGTAACCAAAATATATTGAGGTAAATCTACCTTAATACCGGAATGGCCACTTCTTGGTATACGATTTGGCGATTCTCCACCAGTTTGCAATTCCCCTTGGTTCAAACATTAAAAAGAGTACAATAACCAGACCAAAGGTGAAAGGTTTCAGCGCTGTCGCAAGATTCATGCTTGACGGCAGGTATTGTCCTGCAAGTTCAGCAAGACTCTCAACTTGCAGATCGAGAAATTTAATGGCGACCGGCCCCCAGAAACACCCGTTCAATGTTCCCAGTCCTCCGACAATGGCCATAGCCAGGTAGCCAATGGATTCATGAAGGGTAAAGGATTCAAATCCCACGCCTCTATAGAGGTAGGCGTGCAGAGCACCTGCCACTCCTGCAAAAAAACCTGATAAAGCAAAGGCATACACCTTGGTGAGTCCGGGGTTCATTCCCATGGCATCTGCGGCCCGGTCATTGTCTCTAACGGCGATAAGGGATCTGCCATATCTGGTTTTAAGCAGGTTCCTGATGCCAAATCCCAGGATGACTACAACAGTTAGAATGACAAAATACCAGAACACATAATGATCCTTTCGTCCAACTTTTCCGGTAAACCAGAAAACCCGGCCGACAAAAATGGTCTGCCCCTGGTTGAAAAATGACATAAAATTGATGACCCATTGGAAAATCATCTGAAATGAGAGGGTGGCGATGGCAAGGTAAAGGTGCTTCAACCTCAGTGCCGGTAAACCGACAATTGCGCCAAATATCGCCCCCATGAAACCGCTGAAGATGATCAGCAATGGCCAGAAATGGGTAATTATAATATGAGAATCACCGATTGTCCGGCAGAAAGATGCGACAGTGTAGGCACCTATGCCGACGAAAGCTGCATGGCCTATAGAGATGAGGCCTGCAAATCCGGTGACAAGATTCAGACCCATGACAGCCACAATAGCGATGAGAATATTATCAATCACCAGCATGGATTTGTTGCTCAGTTCAAACAGCAGGGGCCAGCCAAAGAGAAGAACGAGAAACAGAGTAAAAAATGACTGGTCCAGATTTGTAAGAAATGTCCTCTGTTCCTGTTTGTAAGTAGTAAAGAAATTTCCTGTTGCTAACCATTTATTTGCTGACATAGATTACACTCGCTCAATTTCGTGAACTCCAAATAACCCATGGGGTTTAAATAGAAGTATAATTAATAAAATAATATAGGGCATAACATCACCCGTTCCATTCAAACCCCAATTTCCATCAAGATATCCACTGGCAAACTGCTGGATCAGTCCCATGATGATTCCGGCAACGACTGCCCCGAGGATTGAATCAAGCCCACCAAGAATAACCACAGGAAATACAATTATTCCAAATGAATGCAAGGTGTCAAAATTCAGTCCTGTAATGTTACCGATAATACATCCAGCCGCAGCAGCAGACAGTCCTGCCGTTGCCCAGGCGAGTCCAAACACCCTCGGTACGGAGATACCCACAGACATAGCCCCAAACTGGTCGTCAGACACGGCCCTCATGGATATTCCAACGGTGGACTTTTTAAAAAACCAGGAGAACCCGCCAATTAAGAGAAAGGTTATTATAACCCCAGAAAGCTGTGTCCAGGAAATGGAGACACCGCCAAGAGTCAGTGGTGCCTGGGGAAGAAATTGAGGAAAAGAGTAATTCTCGGTGCCAAACGGAGTCAGATAAATCAAGCCGTCAATAATCGACCCTAAGCCGATTGTGACCATAATAACCGAAATTATGGGCTCACCAATAAGACGTCGCAGGAAAATCCTTTCAACACTCATGGCAAGAAAAAAAGTGATGACCATACTTGCCAGAAAAGAGAAGAAAATTGGTATCCCTACCGTTACAGTCAAAAAATAGGTGATGAAAGCACCTGCCGCAATAATTTGTCCATGGGCAAAGTTTGCAACCCGGCTGGATTTATAAACCAGTACAAGGCCCAGAGCCGCCAGCGCATAAATTGATCCCACCACCACACCGCTTACCACAATTTGAAAAAAATAACTCATCAGACTCCTTCCACTGTATAATGGTTTCTCTTAAAACCTGATTTGTCAGATGGGTTTGTAAAAAACTTTATATCCGAGGCGCGTAAATTTTCTATTATTTTGGCGTACTTTAGTACGTCGCAATGATAAAAAATTTATAGCAACGAAGTATATGAAGGAATTTTACGAATCCATCACTGTGTAAAAGTTAATACTTGCCTCTCCCGTTGTTGACTGGCCGTCCTGGTACTGAATGGAGGCTTCAAGATCTTTTTTGTCAACTGATTCGTCATAAAGTGCTTCGTATAGATGCTGGTATCTTTCCTGTACAAATTTACGACGAATTTTTCCGGTTTTTGTCAACTCCCCATCATCAACATCAAGTAGTTTATAAAGCAGCGCAAAGCGTTTAATTTTAAAATGTTCTTTTTCGGCCCGTGAATTGACATCCAGCACCTGTTCCATCATAAGCTCGGCGACTTCAGGTTTACCTGAAAGATCCATATAGGTGGTATAGGAAATACCCTTATCCTCCGCCCATTTGCCAACCACAATAGGATCAATATTGATCAGGCATGAAACAAAGTCCTCTTTGTTGCCAAAAATAATTGCTTCTTTAATAAACGGGCTGAATTTGAGAGAATTTTCCAGGAACTGAGGAGAAAACATCTCTCCTTTATTGCTGTGCATCACATCTGAAAGACGGTCGATGACCACAAGATGACCGTGTTCATCTATAAACCCGGCGTCTCCTGAATGGAGCCATCCACCCTCGAGCACTTCTTCCGTTTTTTCAGGCAGATTATAATATCCCGGTGAAACAGAGGCTGATTTTGACAGAATTTCCCCGTCTTCAGCAATTTTACATTCCGTACCGGGTAATGGTTTGCCAACTGTCTCTGGTCTGATGTCTCCATCACGATGCATATAGGCAATACCGGTGATTTCGGTCTGTCCGTAAATCTGTTTCAAGTTCACCCCGATTGCCTGGTAAAAGGTAAAGAGTTCAGGTCCAAGAGCGGCGCCACCGGTATAGGCACGTCTCAGACGCATAAGACCTATCTGATTGACAAGAGGTCGAAGTATGAGTTGAGTGCCCAGCCATGATTTGATTTTTAAGCCAAGGGGCATGGGTTTTCCTACCATTCTGTATTCTGCAGAATTCAGCCCTATCTTTATGAAATAATTGTAGAAAAGTTTATTCAGCCAGTAAGATTGGTCTATTTTCAGCCAGATTTCAGAGCGGATTGTTTCGTAAATTCTGGGAGCACCAAACATGAAGTGAGGGCCAATCTCTTTGAGATCAGACATGGCCGTTTCAACAGATTCGGGGAAGTTAATGGTGATTCCGGTTGCCATGGCAACTCCGAAGGAGTTCATCTGCTCACCGATCCAGGCAAAGGGTAGAAAAGAGACATATTCATCTGTAGATTCCAGTGGATCAACCTCGGTGATTCTTACCCCCATGTTGATATAATTCCTATGGGTCATCATGGTTCCCTTAGGGAGCCCTGTTGTACCTGATGTGAGACAAAGGTGACACACATCATCAGGCTTTCCCAGGTCAACCAGGGTTTCAAAAAGATCAGGATTATCTTCGTATTTTTTCTCACCAAGTTCGTAAAGGTCCTTAATGTCGATGAACCAGTCATCCGACATATACTCTCTCATGCCCCTGGGATCTTCAAAAATGACTTTTTTAACGTTTGGGATCTGATCCCGTACTTCAAGAACTTTATCCACCTGCTCCTGGTTGTCACAAAATACCGCACTGACCTTAAGATATTGAATGATCTGGGCAATTTCATCCGGCATGCTGGTTTGATAAATACCTGCGGAAATGGCACCGAGGCAATGCCCGCCTATGGCTACAAACAACAGTTCAGGGATATTATCGCTGATAATTGCAATGGTATCTTCTTTGCCAAGACCTATTGTCCTAAGACCAAGGGCAGTTTTCCTGACATAGTCATAATAATCTTCCCATGTATAGGTGTTCCATATCCCGAAATCTTTTTCTCTGAGTGCCGGCCGTTTTGGTGTGCTGTTAACTCGCCAGCGAAGCAATTGGGGGATAGAGTATTCAAGCAGGTGGTCTTTTGTGCTCATTTCTGTTAATCCTCTCCAATATAGGCTTCAATAACTTTAGGATTCTTGGCAATTTCTTCTGGTGTACCGGAACCGATGACTTCTCCAAAATCAAGAACATATATTCGATCGGAAATATCCATGACAACACCAAGGTCATGTTCCACAAGCACCACTGTAATGTTTCGTTCTTTCTGAATATCCATGACAAACCGGACAATATCTTCTTTTTCCTCTTGATTCATCCCTGCCATCGGTTCGTCTAAAAGCAGGATGTCAGGTGCCAGAGTTAACGCACGGGCCACTTCAACTTTCTTCTGGACACCGTAACTTAAGTTGCCAACAAGGCTTTTTCGGTAGGGCTCCAGTTCCATAAAATCAATGATACTCTCTACATAGCCCCTGTTCTCAGCTTCAACTCTGGATGCTTTGCCGAGAAAGAAGACAGCGTGGAGAAAGCTGTATTTTAAATTCTGGTGGCGGGCCAAAAGCAGGTTGTCCAAAACTGAAAGACCGGAAAAAAGCTCGAGGTTTTGAAATGCTCTTGCGATCCCCATGCTTGATACCTGGTGGGGGGAGGCGTGGGTCAGCTTTTTTTCCTTGTAATAAATATCGCCCTGGGTTGGATGATAAAAACCTGATATGCAGTTAAGCATGCTGGTTTTACCGGCGCCGTTGGGACCAATAATAGAGGTGATTAATCCCGGCTCAATCTTCATGTCCACATGGGAGAGGGCCTTAAGTCCACCAAAAGAGAGGGTTACGTCTGAAACATTTAGATATGCCATATAAACAAGAGTCTCAATGTTGAAGAAGGGAAGGTGCGTAGCTAAACAATTTAATGTAATTTTTAAATAGCAATATTTGCAACATGTAAAAAAAATACGCAAGTAAAAACTTTGAGCAAGATCCTACTGTGTGACAATTCAAAGAGGCTCTGTGGCTAACTTTTCAGTTCTTCAAGGTTGACAAAAAAGTCGAGTGCCTCCGGGTTCTTCAGAGCATCTCTGTTTTTGACCTCACGACCATGGATCATTTTTTTAACAGCGAGCTCTACTTTTTTCATATTCAGAGTGTAGGGAATATCAGGTGTTTCAATGATCTTGGCAGGAACGTGCCGTGGAGAGGCGTTGGTTCGTATACTTTTTTTGATCCTGGCTTTCACCTCATCGGAGAGGTCGTAACCGGATTTCATCTTTGCAAAGAGGATGACCCGGGTATCATTATCCCATTCCTGACCGACTACAACACTGTCTTCAATTTCCTCCATCCGCTCCATAATGCGGTAGATTTCCGCCGTGCCTATCCTGACTCCACCAGGGTTTAAGGTGGCGTCGGATCTTCCATACATGATCACACCACCCTTTTTCGTGATTTCGATGAAGTCACCATGGGCCCAGATTCCGGGGTAATCTTTAAAATAGGCCGAGTTGTATTTTTTGCCGTCTTTGTCATCCCAGAAATAGATGGGCATTGAAGGAAAAGGAGCCGTACACACAAGCTCGCCCTGTTCTCCCACCATCGGCTTACCATGGTCGTCATAGGCAAAGACTTTCATGCCCAGTCCCCGGCATTGAAGTTCGCCTGAGTATACCGGACCCATGGGGTTACCAAGAGCAAAGCAGCCGTTAAGATCAGAGCCTCCTGAGATGGAAGCAAGTTGCAGATCTTCCTTTACTTCGCTATAAACAAATTCGAAATCTTCCTTTGAGAGGGGGGAACCAGTGGAGAGCAGGGTTTTCATTGGCTGTAGGTCGAACTGTTTCCCTGGTTTTACTCCCGAACTCTTCAGGGCTGCAATATATCCGGCGCTTGTACCAAAAATAGTGATTTTTTCATCCTGGGCCATCTGCCACATAGCATCAGGTTTTGGATGGAAGGGGTTTCCGTCGTAGAGAACCAGGGTTGCTCCTGTGGCAAGGGAACTGGTTAGCCAGTTCCACATCATCCAGCCGCAGGTGGTGAAATAGAAGATGGTATCATCTCTTTTGAGGTCACTATGAAGCATAAGTTCTTTCAGGTGGTGGAGAAGAACCCCACCTGCGCTCTGCACCATACATTTGGGTAAGCCGGTTGTGCCGGAGGAATACATGATGTAGAGGGGGTGCTCAAAGGGGAGCTGGGCAAATTCGATCTCTTTTGCTTCCTTCAGACAGAAATCCCGGTAATGGACAGCATTGGCTAAACCTGAGAGATCAGGTTCCTCGTCTGTGTAAGGTACAACAACTACTTTTTCAATGGACGGGATCTCTTTAATTATTTCTTCAATTCTGGCGAGACTGTCGATAGCCTTGCCTTTGAAGAAATAACCGTCTGCTGTGAAGAGTACCCTAGGTTTTGTCTGTCCAAACCGGTCGAGAATACCCTTAATACCAAAATCGGGAGAGCAGGAGGACCAGACGGCTCCAAGGCTTGTTGCAGCCAGCATCGCAATGATTGATTCCGGCATATTCGGCATAAAGCCCACGACTCTATCGCCGGGCTTTATGCCCATTTTTTTCAGAGATGCGGCAATTTGAGCAGTTGCCGTATAAAGTTCTCCATATGTGAGCGTCCGCCTGACGCTGTCTTCTCCCTTGAATATCAGGGCTGTCTTGTCATCTCTGAAGCGTAAAAGGTTTTCGGCAAAGTTCAGTCGACAGCCAGAGAACCAGTGTGCCCCCGGCATTTTCGCAGAGTCATCGATCACTTCAGTATAGGATTCTGATGCTTTTATTTCGGTAAAATCCCATATCTCAGCCCAGAAGTTTTCTAAATTATTAACAGACCACTGGTGGAGTGCTTCATATTCAACGAAATGAGTGCCATACTTTTCGTTGATATTCTGCATGAACCTGTACATGTTGGAACTCTTGATTCTCTGTTCCGACGGTTGCCATAATAATTTTGACATTACCTTCCTCTCAGTTGACTCCTGTTCGCAAAAACCTTCAGGTAACTTTCCTTCCTCCGCTCATGCTCCTAGGAGAACACAGTCCGACTAGCCGGGTCAGTTCTCCCTTTTTAAAATTTTGCGTTAAAGCGTTCCGACCCACAACACGAAACTACGCTCCGTGCTGTTGTTGGTAATCTTCTGACTCTCCGGTTTAGACCAGTAATGCGCTGCGTCACCTTCAACCATGCTAAGAATTTCATCACTTAACACCAGCTCTATGGACCCTTTCAGAACACAGAGCACTTCCTGGCCATTTTTTATATTTTTTCTTGCGGGAATTGAACGTCCTGGTTCAATAACCAAAATGGATGAATCAATTATGGATCTGTAATCAGGTGGAAAGAATCGCCGGGTGACAAAACCTATATGCGACAAATCTATGTCATCCCATTCCGCCTTTTTTATGAGTACAGCCTTTTTTTGTTTACTCATTTGGGAAAGAATATCGCCTGCATCAGCACCAATGGCCTGGCAAATCCGTATCAGTGTGTCCACTGACGGCGAATTCACATCATTTTCCACCTGGCTTAAAAAACCCTCTGAAACAGATGCCTTCTCTGCAACTTTTTTAAGGGTTAAGCTCCGATCCTTCCTGTATTTCCTGATGATGGTACCTATATGCATACTGCCATAGTCGCTTTTTCATTAAGATTTCATATAAGTTAAGACTTAATTTATGTTAAATATTAACAAGAAGTCAACATTAAAATGGACTGGTTGTGATAATTTTTGGATTACTTCCCGTAAAGTACAGCAAGTATACTGGTTTTCCCCTTTCTTGAGGTAATAAGGTGTGGAGTTGTGGAAAGGTAATAAACACTGTCACCTGGATTTAAGTCGTAAACATCATCGCCGATTTTAAACAGTGCTGTACCGTTTAAAACAAAAATAAATTCCTCTCCGTCGTGGACAGACATCTCTCCATCTCTATTCTCTTCAAGCTGAACAATAAAGGATTCCATATGCCTGCCCTTGACGTCTGGAGCAAGCGATTTGTATTGATAGAGAGGTTTGCCATCTTTTTGTGATGTGGATCCAAGCACGTTTTTTTGCTCACCATGCCTTGTAATAGAATAAAGGCAATTTCCTTCACCGGATACAATTCTTCCAAAAGCACTATCAAGAGCTTTTGATAGCTTCATTACAGTCCCAAGCTGTGGTTTCAGAGAACCGCTTTCAATATTTAGAAGTCTTTTCGATGAAAACCCGGTCATTTTGGACAACTCTTCAATCGAAACTCCTTTCTCTTCTCTTAACTCCTGTATTCGTTTTCCTACTTCCTTTACATTTTTTTCTTCCTGAGTGTTTATTTCACCAGTAAGATCTTCAAAAAAGTCAACATTATCATAGGGGTTTTTGTCGTCAGGAATCATGGCAACTCCTCAATTAAGTTGTTTTATGAAAGTCTCCATTAAAGCAGGATAGACCAGGAGGCTGTCCGAGAATAAGGATTTTGTTCAAAATCGAGGTTTTCCAAAAAAATAAGCACAGCCATATACTTGATATCGGAGTCTACGCTTACCTGCGAGCATTATTTTTTTGAAAATAACGAAGAGTTTGGATAAAATGCATTCTCGGACAGGCTCCTAGGACTTTCATTTTGTTATCAGCAGCCTATGTGACGTGAAATCACAATTCGTTGAATTTCAGATGTACCTTCTCCTATATCGAGTAGCTTCTGATCACGGTAGAAACGTTCCACATCATATTCTTTCATAAGTCCGTATCCGCCATGGATCTGAACAGCATGGTTAGCTACACGTCCCATAACCTCAGAGCAGTATAGTTTTGCCATTGCAGCTTCTTTTTCATACGGTCTTCCTTCATTTTTGAGCCAGCAGGCTTTATAGAGAAGGTTTCTTGCACATTCTATTTCAATGGCACAATCGGCAAGTTTAAATGCAATGGCTTGAAATTTACTGATTGGCTGATCAAACTGTTTTCTCTGCTTAGCATATTTGAGAGCCTGTTCATAAGCTCCCTGAGCCCCGCCAAGGCCCATGGCACCAATGGAAAGTCTTCCACCGTCAAGAGTTTTCAGCATCTGATGGAAACCGTCACCTTTGTTTCCCAATAAATTTTCTTTTGGAACACGTACATTGTCGAAATACAGTTCGGCTGTATTTGATGCTCTCCACATCATTTTTTTATGCATCGTAACAGCTTTAAATCCTTTAGTTCCACTCTCAACGATGAAACAGGAATATTCCGGTTTGCCGTTATCCTTTGTTCCTGTAATAGCCTGAACAGTAACTCCAAGCGTAAGATCGCAGGAAGCATTGGTTATGAATATTTTTGATCCATTGATTATCCAGTCATCACCATCCTGCTTTGCGGTTGTGGTGCTCCCACCCGCATCTGAGCCAGCGGTAGGCTCAGTTAAGCCAAATCCCCACAGGTAGTTGCCACTGCATAATTTTGGCAGATATTTTTGTTTCTGTTCTTCGGTTCCGAAATAGTATAGAGGGCCTATGCCCAGAGAATTTCCTGCCGCAACCGTTGCTGCCTGGGAGCCATCTACTCTTGCAAGTTCTTCAACTGCGATGATGTATGAGATGTAATCCATTCCCTGACCTTCATACTCATCTGAGACAAACATGCCGAAAAGACCGATTTCCCCCATCTTTTTTGTTATTTCAACAGAAAACTCCTCCTTTTCGTCAAGTTCAGTTGCTACAGGGGCAATTTCCTTTTTGGCAAATTTTCTGACTTCTTTTTGGATCATTTTCTGTTCTTTAGATAAATCGAAGTTCAAAATATTCTCCTTTTCTTTTCATGTTGGACATAATGCCCTACGGGCAGGCGGAAGGTTTTAGGCTAACAGCCCTCAGGTTGTCTTTTTCCGACACATTGAAAACAGATGTATGTTGCATACTGTTACGGTTCGGCTGTGTTAAGATTTTATATAAGTTAAGACTTAATCTATATTAGACCTTGATAAGAAATCAACATTTAAATAGACTAGCGGTGATTTTTTTTGGGAAAAGCCTGCTGAGTCGTCACTATGCGTAGGAACCCAGTCCCCTGGGCGATTGTTGCTCCTTTGCAAAATGTCGATTTAAATTGTGTTTATGGCTGAGTTTCATACGTAATCAGAAAAGAAAATAGCACCAACAATTTAAGCATAAACTCACGGTTATGTCTTTGTATGGAAAAAAGTAAAAAGGTTCTAAGGGGACAATCCATCAGCATTTTTGCGCATAAACATATAATCCTTCTTGTCTTGCTACCCATTCACCTCTGTCCATTTTAGCTTTGATTTGCCGGGCCATCTGCCTGACATTTTGTTCAGTACAGAGAAGGTGATGGTTGCTGATCATGGGTTGCGGTGGTTCCGACTTAACAACTATTCTGCATCCAAGTGATTCAAGAATAGAGATGACCTGCGGCTGGGTTATGTCATAAACTCCCTCATACAGGGAGGGAGATTTGCCGAACTCTTCAATCCAGGCTCGTGTAAGTCGACTGGGCAGATAGGGAATCCACGGGATATTACAGTGTCCTTCCCAACTGGTACGGGCATCTTGAGCGCGAATCATAATAACTCCCCCGGGGCGGGTAACACGTACCATTTCCCTGATAACCTCTCCGGGAGTTATAATATGTTCAAACACCCACCAGGAACTGACAAAATCGAAACACTCCGAGGAAAAGGGAAGAATCACACCATCGCCAACCAGACAGCGTTCCCTCCACTTCTTTGGCTTCGAAGTATAGTCTATCAATTTTCTGTAACGCTTTATTTTTCCAAAAAATTGATCAACTCCCCAGATGTTCATTTCCCGACACAGCCCTTCCAGAACAAAGTACCCGACACCACAGCCAAAATCCAGCATTGGCCCTTGCAGTAATTCCGGGTTAATCTTGTTAAGAGTATCAGAACACTGGTTCCAGCGACTGACCCCTTTCTTAATTTTGGCAGGGATATAGATCGCTTTTTGAGAAAATTTATCCGGCATTTTGGGGGTAGCCTGGTGTCTTTGGGTACTTTATCTGAAAGTTATGTTTGATAAACTCGTAAAAACCTCCGTGCTCCGTCATTCCCGCGCAGGCGGGAATCCAGAACGTATTTAAATGACTGGATCGAAGTCTACGCTTATCTCCCGCCTGCGCGGGAATGACGAAATGGCGAAATATTTAAGTTTTTACGACGCCATCATGTTTACTTTAATAACTTTCATAACAGCGAAGCGGTGTCATTGTTATGAAATTCATTTCATGGGTGTTGGAGGAGTTAGTTGACTGCTACAGCAGTTCGGCAACAGCCTCTCTTTCAGAAAGCAGTTCCTCTTCAGTAGCAGAGATCATTTTACGGGCAAAGTCACTGATTTCAAGTCCTGTAACCTCTTTCCATTCACCATTCTCGCAGGTGATCGGCAGAGCAAACATAAGATCCTGGTCGATACTATAGCTGTTGCCGCCGCTGAAGACACCCATGCTGACCCAGCCACCGTCTGAACCAAGTGCCCAGCTTCTCATATGATCGACTGCAGCAGAAGCAGCGGAAGCTGCACTGGATGCTCCTCTGGCCTTGATGATCGCTGCACCGCGCTGCTGAACGGTGGGAATAAAATCATTCACGTACCAGTCGTTATCAACTGCGTCCTGGACAGGTTTACCATCCACAGTTGCATAGCTGATATCGGGGAACTGAGTTGCAGAGTGATTTCCCCAGACAACCATCTTTTCAACCTTGGTGCTGTGACTATCAGTTTTATCTGCAATCTGGGAAAGGGACCGGTTGTGGTCAAGGCGCATCATTGAGGTGAAGTTGCGTGGATTGAGATCCGGTGCATTTTTCATGGCGATAAAAGCGTTGGTGTTGGCTGGATTGCCGACAACCAGGACTTTTACATCGCGACTTGCGTTATCATTGAGGGCCTTTCCCTGGACGGTGAAAATTGCGCCATTATCCTTGAGGAGGTCAGCTCGTTCCATGCCTGGACCACGGGGTTTTGAACCGACCAGGAGGGCGAAATCGACGTCTTTGAAAGCGACATTCGGGTCATCAGTTGTGACGATGCCGGCCACCAGGGGAAATGCGCAGTCATTAAGTTCCATAACTACACCCTGAAGGGCTCCCATCGCAGGAGGAATTTCCAAAAGCTGCAGAATAACCGGTTGATCTTTTCCTAACATATCACCTGCTGCAATACGAAAGATAAGGGAGTAGCTGATCTGACCGGCAGCGCCGGTTACTGCAACACGTACTGGGGTTTTCATCTGTATTCTCCTTAGAATTTTTATGGTGTTGTAAAATTGCACACTTTGCTTCAAGCAAAAAGAAGATACCATAATGTTTGCAAGGAATCCAGCCCAAGGAATGACTGGTGGCCCATTTTTATGACACCATCATTACTGGACAGAGCCATAACCTCCACCACCGGGGGTTTTGATGATAAAAATGTCTCCGGAAGACATTGAAATCTCGTCATTTCCTTTAAGTTTAACCGTTGTAC
>JAUVON010000117.1 GCA_030599175.1 Desulfobulbaceae bacterium
ATTTTCTTAATATTTTCACATTTGATTTGTATCAGTCTTCGAAGTCTACGCTATCTGCGAGGAACTCGCATGATACAAATTGGATGTGAAAAATATTTGAAAATCAAGAAATCTACTGCCAAAAGCGGACAAAAGTTTCCCATGAATCCGTTTTCGATGCTTCGCAATTCTCTAACCGGACACTGCTGAATTCAAATAAAAATGCTGGGTCAGTAAGGGATAGGCAGAAGTCAAATCTGATACTCTTTCAATCGGCGATACAGCGTCCGGCGACTGATGCCAAGAATTTCAGCGGCGCGGGTTTTATTCCACTTGGCCTGTTCAAGTACCTTCAGCAGGGTTTCCTTGTTGTCCGGCAGGATTTGTGAATGTTGTTGGTCATGCAGGCTGTCATGGCCGGGAAAACCTGACGGAAGATCATCCACGACGATGGTTCTGTTTTTGCAAAAAATACAGCTATGTTCCAGCGTATTTTGCAGTTCGCGGACGTTGCCCGGCCAGTGATAAGCCATCAAAATGCGCAGCACCTCCGGAGAAACACCTTCAATTTTCTTATTGAGATCATCATTGATATTATTGAGAAAATGGATGATCAGTAAAGGAAGATCAGCCATGCGCTCGCGCAGGGACGGCAGCTTGATTTCCACTACCTTCAGACGGTAATAAAGATCTTGACGAAACTCGCCCTTGTTGACCTTGGCCACCAGGTTCTGATTGGTTGCTGCGATGACACGGGCACCCATGGACAAGGTTGTTGTATCACCCAGACGTTCAAATTCACGCTCCTGGAGAACCCGCAGCAGCCGCTTTTGAAAGTCCAACGAGATATCCCCGATTTCATCAAGGAGAATAACTCCATCGGCTGCCTTCTGGAACCAGCCGATTTTATTTCTATAAGCCCCGGTAAACGCTCCTTTCACATGACCGAACAATTCGCTTTCCAGCACACTTTCAGACAGCGCCGAACAATTGACCTTGACGAAAGGATGATCTTTACGCTGTTTATTAGCATGGAGCGCATCGGCCACCAGCTCCTTGCCGGTTCCGCTTTCACCGGTAATGAGCACTGTGGCCGAGACATCCGCCAGATTCCGGATGAGGGTGTAAATCGTCTGCATCGGTTCGCTTTTGCCAATGATTTTCCCGAAGCGATGCTCCACTTTGATAGTACCTTTAAAATCAGCCAGGGCCTTCCAGCTCTGATCAAGTTCAACAGTTTGCCTTTTCACTTTTTTTTCAAGCTGCCGCCTGTATTTGTTTAACTCAGCTTCTGCCTTTTTACGCTGGTCAATCTCCAGTTCGAGTTTAACGTTGGTTTTCAAGAGTATGTCAGTCTGCTCTTGAAGTTCTTCAAAAAGCTGTGCATTTTCAATGGCCACAGCAGCGCTGCCAGCTAAAGCTTCAAGCAGGGTCTGATGAATTGTTTTGAACCGATTCGGTGCCGTATCCACTACTTGAATAGCCCCGATTATCTTACCTCTTGCCAGCAACGGTACACTGAGGATAGATCTGAATTCGATCTCCATTTTTTTCTCCACTCCACTGTCATAACGAGAATCCTCACGTGTATCGGATACAACTACACTCTGCCCTAAAGCTGCTACCCACCCGGAAATGCCAGTTTTCTGTTTAAGACGATAACCGCGCACTTTTTCTACATGAACCCCGGCAGCCTGCCGGCAGACAATGTCATCACTTTCTTTGTCCTTTAACCAGATTGAAGCTCCCGTGACATTCAGCAGGTTCCGAACTTCACTCAGCAAAACCGTGAGAACCTGATCTATATCAAGGATGGAATTCAGGATTCGCCCCATCCAGCTTATCAGCTCCAGCTCCTGGTTTTGCCGATCCCGAACTTCACTCTTATCGGTCTGCGGCTCTTTTCCCATCTATTTATCCTCTTATGCCGGATTTTTTCATTCAAATTTTTGGTCGGTTTAACGTTACTACGATGGCGATGTTTCTACTCCGCATTGAAATTGAATTTTTTCTAACTTATCAATGTAATATGCTGTGTCTTCCTTCAGGTCAAGATGATCCTGCTCAACAGTAACTCCTGTTCCTTTCAGGCTGTCGAACAGCAATTCTTTTTTATTGATCTTAAAATGTTCCCTGGCAACAACCACAAAATCCCGGCCATATGCTCTGAACAACAGGGTGTCAGGGTAACGATTTTGCAGCTCAATGGCAAATTTCTGCATGAGAATATTACCCTGTTCCCACCCCTGCCCGTTATTGTATTGCTGCAGATTTTTAATATGCAGGCTGTGAAGGCATCGGTACTCCTGCAGCTCTTTGTTGTTTCGAAGAATGATCTGCAGGTAATCTTCATTGTACAATCCGGTTAATTTATCGCTGAAGAAGTAGGAGAATCGACGTTGCTCCATCTGGTTCTTCGGCAGCTGGTTAACAGCCTCTGGAACCTCTACATCTTTGAGCACCTTAATGGCTGCCACAACGATATCAGGATCGAACTGACTGCCACTGAGTGCCTGCAACTCCGCCAGGGCCTCTGGAATAGCTTTTCTGGGTTTATAGATACGATTGGTGGTCATGGCGTCGAAGGCATCAGCGACTACAATAATCCTGGAAAGCGGAGGAATACCCTTTCCCTGCAGACGGTCAGGGTATCCCATACCGTCATAACGTTCATGATGGTGACGTATTATCTCTGCCAGTTCCTTATACATTTTGATATTTGACAGCATCTCATAACCGGCTGAAGCATGGAGCTTGATGAGTTCATAGTCAAGGGCGGAAAGCTTACCGGGCTTAAGCAGCACAGAGTCCGGCGTAGCAATTTTACCGATATCATGCAGGGTTGCGGCCTTCTGCAGAACACTGGTTTGTTCTTCGGTAAAATCCAACTCCTCTGCAAGCAGTTTGCAGTAGTGCGCCACCCGGAGTGTATGGCCGGCAGTATATGTGTCCCGATGGTCAATCATATTGGCAAAAGAGAGGATGGTCTCTTCGTAATTTTCGGTGCGCTCCATTTCAAGCTTTGCCACCATCTCCTTCTGTCTGAATGAGCTGATAGCAAACCCGATATCGCCTGCCAGTTCCTCAAGCATACCAATCTCTTCCTGTTCAAATCCCTCTAAACGCCTGGTGTAGACACTGATGGCACCAAGCGCCGGAGTATATTGATCGGCACGCAGGGGCAAGGCGATAACCGCCCGGTAACCTGTGACCGCCGCCCGGTCAAGCCAGGGCGAAACGGTGGCAATGGTATCGCTCTGTTCAATTACTAATGTCTGGTTGTTTGTCATGCAATGGGCAGCAGGCGTTGATGAAAAAGGATCGTTAGGATCAATTGGATCATAGGGAGGATTCCCTGGAAACTGAATGGAGTCATTTGTGGTAAAAACTGTGTCGATCAGGCCATCCTCTAGCAGACCAATCCAGCTATATCCGTAGTGACCATGTTCGCCCATTACTCTGCATACCTCCTGCAGCAGCATTTTCAGGTCTGTCGTCGAAATAAGCAGGCCGGTCACCCTTGCAACCGTTTCCATAATTTCACGCAAATACAGTTCCTGGTCGAGCAGGATGTTGACCTTTTCGGTTCGTTGAATAACTTTTTCTTCCAGGGTTCTGTTGAGTTCATCCACCTCCTGTTTCTTCTGCCGGAGACTCCTGTTCAATTGAAGGATATACAACGAGGTGAATACAGCAATTGTGAGGACAAACAGCAGCATGGCCAGTTGCCGCCAGTAACGCATGAGTACATCAGAGATAGTAAATTGGCCAAAATCCTTATAGGGCCCTATGCGCAGATCCAGAAGGCAGTCGTGGACGGGTTGATAGTTCATCGGCACAGTCCAGCCCGCACTTTTACTTGCCCTGGCGGCAGGTTCATTTTGGCCCATGGCCAGCAGGGCGGAGGCAACCTGGCGGGCCAGGTCGAGGGAGGTTGTCTTCACAGCGGCAAAAGGCCATTCCGGGTAGAGGGAAGTACTGAGTTTAAAGGGGAAATTTTCGCTCTTATTTTCGTTGAGAATTCGAAAGTCATCAAGATTGATACTGCCGGTTTCGGCCATACGTTCCAAAGTGTCGGTTCGAACCGTGCCGCCATCGACTTTTCCATTTTTAACTGCAAGAACAACAGCATCATGTGTTTTTCCATAGCTAAGTGATGAAAAAAACCGGGCAGGATCAATACCAAGCCGATGCAATTCCCGCCAGCACATGATCCAGCCGCCAAAAGAGCGCTGCTCCACTGCCATAAAAGCTTGATCGTGCATATCCTGGATATTTTTAAGATCATCCCTGTCTGCCCTGACAAAAATTACGCCGCCAAAGATAGTCGTCTGCTGGCCAGGTAAATTCTGGTTTATTAAAGTCGCTATTCGATTAACTCCGTACAGCCTCTCCAACTCCACATAAAAGGCCGAGTTAGCGAGTACAAAATCGATTTGTGCTTCCCGGACTGCAGTATGGATCTGGGTAAAATCGAGAGGAACAATTGAAAAATGATAACCGGGTAGTGCGGTGGTGAGATAGTCCGCTGTTGCCGACCATTTCTGCAGGGCAATTTCCTGGCCTCGCTTGGCCAGCACACCAATTTTTACATCCAGCCCTGGTTGCGCAAGAGCACTGTTCTGTATGTTAACTAAAACCAGCAACAGGAGCAAAGAAAAGATACTTTTCCATGTGGTAAACGAGAACAATGTCAATTTTTCTACCGGGTTGACCATATTATTTTCTCGTTATAACAAATTATTTTCGCAGTTTTTCAAGTAATGCCAGAGTAGCCACACCATCCTCCTCCATGCCGGCCCCGGCCTGAAAACCATGAATTGCTTTTTTCGACTCTTTGCCGAGATTACCGTCAACCTCCCCCGAATAGTATCCGAGTTTTTTCAGTCTTTCCTGTATCTCAAATTTTTGAGATATATTCAGGGCTCCTGCCGGTCTGGGCCAGCCCTGTACCATACCGCTGCCACCTGCCAGCCGGTCGGCCAGAAGACCGACAGCAAGAGCGTAGGCATTCGCATTGTTGTACCGTTTCAACACAAAAAAATTCTTCAGCATTAAAAATGACGGGCCCTCCTGCCCGGCAAGCATTTTCAATACCGCTTTGTCACCGGGACGTGGGTAATTTCTTCCTTTAGGACGAACAAACCCCAGTTTCTCCCACTGAACCAGGGTTTTTGTCTCATCTTTATACTTGCTGCTGCCCGGGGGGGATACCACCTCATACCCCCATGTTTTTCCGGTCTGCCAGCCGTTTTTCTGCAACAGACTGGCAGCTGTTGCCAGGGCATCGGGGATAGAATTCCAGATATCACGTCGACCATTGCCGTCCATATCTATCCCATAGGCAAGATAACTCGTTGGAATAAACTGCGTGTGCCCCATAGCTCCTGCCCACGATCCCAGAAACTGATCTCTGTCAATATCCCCTGACTGGAGAATTTTCAGTGCCGCCACCAGCTGGGTTCGGCCAAATTTCTGTCTCTTTTTATCACCGTATGCCAGAGTTGCCAGAGCCTGAGGTACATAGTGCAATCGGGACGTTTTTTTCAGAACCTCCCCATAGCTTGATTCCATAGACCATATGGCGAGCAATACCGACGATTTAACGCCAAATCGACTCTCAATACTTTTGAGCAGTTCTCCATAAGAGTCAGCCATGCTCATCCCCTTACTGATCGTCAGAGGATTTACCCTTGCATCCAAATAGTCCCATATTTTTGTGGTAAACTCTGCCTGATACGCGGCTTTTTTCAGAACCAGCGGATCAGGTGCAGTGATCCCTGAAAAGGCTGTATCGTAGGTTTGTCTGCTGATACCCTCCCGGGAAGCGATTGCATAAAAGTCAGAGATCCATTTTTCAAACTCACTCTCCGCTCTCACCGGGCAGGATTGCACGAAGGCTGCAATAAACACAATGCAAACTATCATCAACCTGTCCCTGAACTGACTTGTACTATACATAACAACCTCTCACATTCTTAAGACCTGACATTTCTGTAGCTTCACCAGTGTTTCTTTTAACAAAGATACCAGACTGTTCCCAGATTTAAATTCTAATTACGTATGAAACTCAGCTGTCTTTTCCGTCATTCCCGCGCAGGCGGGGATCTAGTCATTTCAACATCTTCTGGATCGAAGTCTACACTTATCTCCCGCCTTGCGCGGGAATGACGGAAAAATGGACTTTTTATGATTCCTTCACTGTTGACAATCATGCAAGATTCAGGTATCAGACAACGACTTTTACAAAACAGAATATTCATCTATGGAATTGCTATATCATCTCAGCCCAGAGCCGTCTCTTCCCGTTCTTTTTATACTCAGTTTTCTGGCTGCAACGGTTGTGCCCATAGGCTCCGAATGGCTGCTTGTGGTGATGATCCTGAGTGGTTTTTCTCCGGTCCAGACCGTGATGACAGCAACTGTCGGTAATTATCTGGGAGGTTGTACCACTTATCTTATTGGCATATATGGATCAGATTTTATTATAAATAAACTGCTCCGCATCAGTGATGCAGAATTGACCAGGGCGAAAGGAATCTATAAAAAGTATGGCTCCTGGTCACTGCTTCTCTCATGGCTGCCGATTGTGGGAGATCCACTCTGCCTGCTCGCCGGAATATTCAGAATTGGACTTGTTCGTTTTTCACTCCTTGTATTTTCAGGAAAATTTTTACGTTATACAACCCTGACTATACTTATTATCCAGGCTAACGGAGATTAGTGCCTTACTCCAGAACTTCTGTAAGAAAAAACAAAAAACTGGAAAAGGTTGCTTAAAATTGTAAGGTTGAATTTACTTCAATGGCACTTATCCAAGCATTTTAAAATTCAGATTTATTCGGGTTAATACACCATGAAAGATCAAATACTAAAAAAAATCTACACCATTTTCTCAGATTGGAGTTCTAACAAAAAAGTTGCCTGCCGGAAAGGTTGTGCAGTCTGCTGCACCGAAAATGTGACGATTACAGCTTTAGAAGGTGAGATCATCCTCCGATTCATTCTTGAGATGAATATGGAGCAATGGTTTGCTGAAAAACTGCAAAAAAGCAGTGGCCATCAACGCCCGAAAATGAGTACCAATGATTTTGCCCGGGCCTGTCTGCAGGAAAGGGAGGTCGATTTCGGCAAAGTTTCCAGCCAGGCCTCCTGTCCTTTTCTGGAAGATGACATCTGCCGAATCTATCCGGCAAGGCCGTTTGGCTGCCGGATGATGATCTCCGAAACAACCTGCACCGCCGATAACCCGGCTCTGGTGCCAGACCATTATTTTTCAGCCGCAACGGCAGTTGCACAGATCATCGAACATCTGGGCCAGAAGGAGTACTGGGGGAACATGCTTGACGTCCTGCCGGCTCTGTGCGATATCAGTGAATATAAGGCAATTGCCCGGCACTTGAGCACCACCATGATAATGCAGGCACGCATGCGAACCCTGACGGCCAAACCGTTGCCGGGATTTCTCTTTACAGAGGAAGAGGAAAGAACGGTTTCCCCGCTCCTGCAGACAATCTTTAACGCTGAGATAGAGGGAAAACGTATAGAGGATATTCTCAACGGCAACTAATGATGGCGTTGTAAAAATTCTTCATCTACTTCGTTGCACAATTGTTATTAATAGGCAGTAGTGTCCGGTTTAGATCCTGCAGGAGGATTCATGGGTAATTTTTGGGAGCGTCATCCAGTAAATTTCGTAGCATTTTTTTAATGTTTTCACATTTGATTTGTATCAGTCTTC
>JAUVON010000308.1 GCA_030599175.1 Desulfobulbaceae bacterium
GAAGTTGTAGCCTATGAGGTGGTAAATAAAGGTGAGCAGGATCAATCAGCTCTCGTTACCCGCGTTAAGTCCAAAGCACCTGATGCCGTTTTCTGGACAGCCTACTATGCCGATGGTGCCATGGTAATCAAGCAGCTTCGTCAGGGTGGGTATCGGAATCTTATTGCAGTTGGCGATGGTTCTAACTCCCCTAAACTTCTTGAGATTGCAGGAAAAGCAGCCGAAGGTGTTTACTGTTTCTCCAATCCTACCGTGGAATATCTTCCAGCAGCTAAAGCCTTCCATGCAAACTACAAAAAGGCCTATAAGCAAGAACCTGACGCATATGCTGCCTTATCCTATGATGGCATGAAGCTTATGGCCGACGCTATCACACGTGCTGGTTCTACAGATAAAGCGGCAATCATAAAAGCACTGGCCGCAACCAAGGAATTTACAGGTATTGCCGGTCCCATTTCTTTTACTGATAAAAACACCCTCGCCAGAAGCAACTTTGTTATTCTGGTAGCAAAAGACGGAAAGTGGCTCCTCAATAAATAAAACCCTCTCCAGTAATATATCTCTGAACAGCCCGGCAGGTAAATTTGTCCCGGGCTGTTCCCACAGCACTCATCCTCTCTAAATGGATTTGTTATGTCAATCCAGGACATTCTTTTACAGCAGCTCGCTAATGGTCTGATACTTGGGTCATTCTATGCTCTCGTCGCCCTTGGCTACACCATGGTGTACGGCATCATTAAGCTTCTGAACTTTGCCCATGGCGATCTCTACATGCTGGGCTCATTCGTAGGTTTTATCATTCTATCTTTCCTCAGTGACTATATCGGCAGCGGCTGGGCAGGTATTCTCTGTACTATGGTTTTGAGTATGATTGTCGTCGGTTTTTTAGGCGTATTGATACAGCGGATAGCCTATGTACCAATGCTTTCCGCCCCCAGACTTTCCATTCTCATAACTGCACTGGCAGTTTCCATGGTACTTTACAATACTGTTATGGCCTTTACCGATGGTCAATATCTTGCATTCAAGACCGATCTTGGTTTTGAGGGGATTGAACTTGGTAATGTATTTGTTACATATACCCAGTTGATACTAGTGGGTGCCTCTATTTCACTGATGATAGTCCTTCAGCTTTTTGTTCATAAAACTCTTTACGGTAAGGCCATGCGTGCAATCGCAATTGACCAGGATGCCTGCAGGCTGATGGGGATAAATGTGAACAAGATTATTGCTTTAACCTTTTTCATTGGTACATCCCTTGCTGCTGCGGCCGGCATCATGGCTGGGACCTACTACGGCAGTATCCATTTTTTCATGGGTTTTGTCATTGGTCTAAAGGCATTTACTGCTGCCGTTATCGGAGGAATAGGCTCAATCCCCGGCGCTATGCTGGGCGGGTTGCTCTTAGGACTCCTCGAATCCTTCGGCACCCAGATTCCATTTATCGGGACAGAGTGGAAGGATGTCTTTTCCTTTGGAATCCTTATTCTTCTTCTGGTATTCAAACCTACCGGCATTCTCGGTAAAACAGAAATAGAGAGGATGTAATTCATGGTGAACCCGATAAATACACCCTCAACTGACATATCCGGTCAAGACAATCCAGGTGGTCTGAGCGGATGGCTTCAGCCACAGAAGAATAGAATGTTCATTCTTATGACCCTTGCAGCCATTGCCATGTTTATCCCTCTGGTGTCAAACAATTATGGCCTGGAAATCATGACTAATGTCTGGTTCTATGTCGTGCTCTGCCTTGGACTGAATATTGTCGTTGGCTATGCTGGTCTTCTCGACCTTGGCTATGCCGCATTTTTTGCAGTTGGAGCGTACACAACTGGTATCCTTACCTCCCAATTTGGTGTCAACTTCTGGCTGACTATTCCCGTCGCCGTCTGTGTCTCTGCCTGTGCCGGTTTTATCATTGGCGGCCCGACCTTGAGGCTGCGCAGTGATTATCTAGCCATTGTCACACTTGGATTCGGAGAAATCGTTAGATTAATCGCCAGGAACCTCGAGATTACAGGTGGAGCCAGTGGACTTATTGGCATAGAAAGACCAACTATTTTCGGTTTTCAGTTAAGTCAGATTGTTCATTTTTATTATGTATTTCTTATTCTTGCCATCCTCGCATGCTTTGTCAGCTACAGGCTCCAGCATTCCCGCCTTGGCCGGGCATGGCAATATGTGCGGGAAGATGAAGACGCAGCTGAAGCTATGGGTATTAACAGGGTTGCCGTAAAATTATATGCCTATGTCATAGGCGCTATTTTTGGCGGAGTTGCCGGTTGTTTCTTTGCGGCCAAAATGACAGCTATTTCCCCGGAAACTTTCATGTTCCAGCAGTCTGTACTCATTCTTCTCGGTGTGGTGCTAGGTGGTATGGGCAAGATCCCGGGTGTTATCATCGGGGCATTTGCTCTAGTGCTCTTCCCTGAGGTTTTTAGGGATTTGGGTTCCATGCGTATGCTGGTTTTTGCAATTGTCATGCTGATTATCATGTTGTACAGGCCCGAAGGTATCTGGCCGGCTAAGAAATCTTAACACCATACTGCAGTACAACGACGGAATGGATTCTATGTCTTTATTAGAAGTTAATAACCTTGCGCTGAGTTTTGCTGGACTTCACGTTATCAAAGCTCTGGATTTTAACGTTGAAGAGGGTAGTATCGCCAGTCTTATCGGACCTAATGGCGCTGGTAAAACCTCCATTTTCAACTGTCTTACAGGATTTTACAAACCTACCGCCGGTGAAATTGTATTTAATGGGAAATCCATAACACGCAGGAAACCTCATAAAATAACCCGGCTGGGGATGGCAAGGACATTCCAGAATCTCAGGCTTTTTAAAAGTATGACAGTTCTGGAAAATGTGATGTCAGGAATGCACTGCCGCAGCTCAGCAGGACCAATAGGTGCAATCTTCAGAACTGATTTCCAGCAGAAAGAGGAAGCCAGGATTAATGAATTTTGCGAAACCTGTCTCGATTTTGTCGGACTACTGGAGGCAAAAGATAGAGTTGCCTCCAATCTAGCCTACGGCGACCAGAGAAGAGTTGAGTGGGCCAGGGCTTTGGCAACACAACCAAAACTCCTGCTGCTCGATGAGCCGGCCGCTGGATTAAACCATGATGAAAAGCAGCAGCTGATTGAACTTATTAACCGAATCCGTGATCAGCTCAACATCACGATTTTTCTCATTGAGCACGATATGGGACTGGTTATGAAAGTATCTGAAAAAATCACTGTCATTGATTACGGCGAAAAGATTGCCCAGGGTAATGCAGAAGAAATTCAGAATAATCAAAAAGTTATCGAAGCATACCTGGGTAAAGAAGAGGATGAAATCGTATGAGCAATACAATTCTCGAAATTGACAATCTTGAGACACATTATGGCAAGATCCATGCTCTGCGCGGTATCTCCTTTACTGTGAGGGAAGGGCAGATTGTCACCCTCCTCGGTGCCAACGGTGCTGGTAAAAGTACAACTTTAAGAGCGATCTCCGGTCTTATCCGGCCAACTTCGGGTACTATCCGTTATATGGGTGATGATATTACCAGAACACCCGCCCATGACATTGTCAAGAAGGGGCTTATTCATGTTCCTGAGGGACGGAAGATCTTTAAAGGAATGACAATTACCGAAAACCTTGAACTCGGATCTTTTACTCTCGACGACGATGC
>JAUVON010000285.1 GCA_030599175.1 Desulfobulbaceae bacterium
TAAAACTGCTGATGGTTCTCACCCCAACGGCCACGAACAACAGGTCGTATGGCTGATGAACAGAGCACGCTCCAACCCGCCCCGGGAAGGAGTATGGCTTGCCGGATCCACAGACCCCAATGTTGCACGTGGACGGGACAATATTGGTGTAGATAAAAAAATATTGAAAAACGAATTTGCGGCTTTAGAGGTTAAACCACCAGCGGCATTCGATAACCGACTCTATGCAGCAGCCTACGCTCATTCCCTGGACCTTATTGCCCGCGATGCCCAGGATCACACCCACCAGTTTGATCGGATTCGAGACGCCGGATTTCATTTTCGAAGCGGCAGAGGAAGTGTATTTTCCTATGCAGATTCCGGCATCAACGCTCATGCAGCCTGGAATATCGATTGGGGTGGTAATGACGAGGATGGTATGCAGAACCCTCGAGGACACCGGATGGCAACGATGTCCGCTGACGGCAATTACACCAATGTTGGCATTGCCGCCCCACGTGAGACTAATCCAGGCACTAGCGTCGGCGAATATGTAACCACCGGCAACTACTGCCTGGCAGATACCGACTATAGCGATCATTACAATCAATTTATAGTCGGTACCGTATGGACAGATAGAAACGGAAATAACCAATATGACCCTGGCGAAGGCGAGGGTAATGTGACTGCTAAACCTGACCGGGGAGCCTTTTACGCAATCACCGGCAACAGCGGCGGCTATGCCTTTCCGGTAGGCGATGGAAACCACTCTGTCACCTTCAGCGGTGGCGGGCTTCCCTGTAACTATGTTAAATCGATTGTCGTGAGTGGTAAAAGCGTTCTGATTGATATTGAAATCAAGAGTGACTTCGCTACCTACAATTGTGACAATAATCCGTCGACTGTCCCTTTGCCGGCAATCCTCCATCTGCTGAGGGATCGACCTTAGCCGGTATTTATATGCGGAACATTTGCAAAACTCCTCTTCTGCCAACACCGTTAATAACACAGCAGACCATGATCAGATCAGCCCCTTTGTCGTAGATCTTTTCGGATAATTTTTCCCGTAGCAGTCGTGGGAAGATCATCTACAAATTCGATTTCACGAGGGTATTCATGGGCCGCCAGACGTACACGGACAAAATCCTTAATATTCTTCTCCAACTCCGGATCAACCTTTACGTCCCTGGCCAGCACGATAAATGCTTTAACGATTTCGGTGCGAACCTCGTCGGGGATTCCCACTACAGCAACCATGGCAACGGCAGGATGTTTAATAAGACAATCTTCGATTTCACCCGGCCCGATTCGATAGCCTCCACTGGTGATCAGGTCGTCTTCCCTGCCCACAAACCAGAGATACCCCTCCTCATCTTTCTTCCCCATATCCCCGGTTAAACACCACTCTCCACTATATTTCTTTCGGGTGGCATCGGGGTTACGCCAATATTCCAGGAACATTACCGGATCCCCATTTTTAATTGCAATATTACCTGTCTCACCAGCAGGTAAGATGTTACCTTCATCATCAACGATCTCGACGTGGTGTCCGGGAATAGCTTTGCCCATTGAACCTGGTTGCACAGGCATAATGTCAGCACAGTTGCCTACCACGAGATTGACTTCTGTTTGTCCGTAGAATTCATTAATATCGATTCCCAGAGTATGCTTTCCCCATTCAAGGAGTTCAGAGCCAAGGGTTTCGCCGCCACTCCCTACACTTCTCAGCGAGAAATTATGCTGTGCCCCCGGATCCTTTACCTGTCGCATGAGTTTTAGAGCCGTGGGCGGAATAAATGCATTACGAATCCTGTGTTTTGCCATGAGATGGAATGCAAATTCGGGGTCAAATTTCCTGGCCCGATAAGCCACAACCGGCATGCCGTAGTGCCAGCTGGGAAGCAGCACATCGAGCAAGCCGCCAATCCAGGCCCAATCAGCCGGAGTCCAAAAACAATCATCTTTCTGCGGGAAAAAGTTGTGAGGAAATTCTACACCGGGGAGATGCCCAAGCAACGTCCGGTGTGCATGCAGCGCCCCCTTGGGTGGCCCGGTAGTACCGGAGGTATATATAATAAGTGCCGGGTCATTGGCCCGTGTCTTGACAGGGGTAAATCCACCGGAACCCTTTTTTATGGCTTCCCAGAAATCACTAATACCCGGTTCCGTCTTGAAATCGACCACGAAGATATGTTTTAAATGGGGCAACTGTGTACGAATTTCGAGAATTTTATCCAAGTTGTCCCGATTGGTAACCACACATTTGGCTTCACTATTTGTCAACCTGTATAACAGTGCATCGGTGCCGAAAAGAGTGAATAAGGGCAAGGCAATACCACCGATTTTATATACGGCAATATGCGAAATGGCCGTTTCCGGGCTCTGGGGGAGCAAGATACCCAGGCGATCGCCAGGGTTCATGCCCGCTGCCTGCAGGGCATTGGCAAAACGATCAGAAAGTGTTTTAAAATCGGAAAAAGTATAATCCTCTACAGCACCGTCTTCTTTTTCGTAAATCAAGGCCAGACGGTTCTTTTTGCCCGCATGCTTATCACAGATGTCAACACCGATATTGTAAAAATCCGGTATTTGCCATTTAAAAGAATCGTAGACATCCTGATATGATTTTCCTTTGCTGAGCATAGTAAAGACTCCTTTCTAATTGCTTAAAAAACATGGCGCTGGCAATGCCAGAGAGGATGTGATAATTTCTAACCCGACCCTTAACCTGCTCTTGAAATGATGTTATGGGGGATTGCCGGTCACGGAGCTTACTATAATTCATGTACGTTCACCTGGCAAAACAATAGAACTCTGACCAGATAAATACTCGGTCGACTCGATGAAAATAATTGCAATAGCTGACACACATGGATATCACCGACGGGTCAAGGTTCCTGCTGGAGATGTCCTTCTGGTGGCCGGTGATATCTGTTCCCATGGATTGCTTGCAGAGGTTAAAGAATTCGGTACCTGGCTGCTTGAACAACCCTGTAAACATAAAATCGTTATAGCCGGGAACCACGACGAGCCATTTCAGTGGGAAAATAATTCTGCGCTGCAGGCTCTCACCCGGGGGAACCCGACCATCATCTACCTGCAGGACAACTCTATCACAATCGACGGGGTTACTTTTTATGGTACTCCCTGGACCCCAACTTTCATGAGATGGTTTTTCATGGCAGACAGGGGTGAAACAATCCGTAGGAAGTGGGCGATGATACCCGACAATACTGATGTGCTGATCACCCATGGTCCACCTGCCACGATTTTAGATGATGTCGGGGGACTTCCCGAGGGTTGCGTTGATCTTCTGGCGAGAATACGGCAGATCAACCCCAAATATAATATATTCGGCCACATCCACGAGGGGTATGGTGGCATCAGGAAAGATGATACTGTATTCATCAATGCCAGCGTGTGTGATGGCCGATACAGGCCAATTAACAAGCCTGTTATCTTTAACTTATAGCCGACTTCCGGTTTCAGTTCAGTGCAGGTATCAGGAAACCTTTTATCATCATTTATAAGACAAACTCGTAAAAACCTCAGTTTCGATGGATAAGTAAAAAGCTTCATATTGGAGGCGTGCAATTTTTCTATTATTTCGGCGTACATACGGTACGTCGTAATGATAGAAAAATTGTAACAACGAACAAAATGAAGACTTTTTACGACGCCATCATATAAATTTACTATTGGGATCTTAGAATGGCTTTATTTACAATCAATCGGGAAACCTGCAATCAAGACGGAATTTGTGCCGAAGTCTGTCCTGCAAGAATTATATTCTTCAGTAGAGGGGAGTATCCTTCGCTCATTACCGGTACGGAAAAAGCATGTATCAAATGCGGTCATTGTGTTGCGGTATGTCCAACTGGAAGTCTTTCTCATCGAGAAATGGCTGTAGAGAATTGTCCAGTCGTGCAAAAAGATTTTCAGTTATCTCCTGACCATTGTGAGCATTTTTTAAGATCTCGTCGATCTATAAGAACCTACAAAAAGAAGACTGTCCCCAAAAGTGAGATTAAAAGGCTTATTGAAATTGCCCGTCATGCCCCGTCCGGTCGTAATTCCCAGGATGCTGAATGGCTTGTACTGGGAAGAA
>JAUVON010000231.1 GCA_030599175.1 Desulfobulbaceae bacterium
AGCCCGAACACTTGTTAACGCGAGCGGTCCCTGGCTTGACACTCTCCTCAGCCACATTTCCCATACCAGAACAGCAGAACATATCCGAATGGTGAAGGGCAGCCATATACTGGTCGAAAAACTTTTTGAGCACGAACGCGCCTATATCTTTCAAAATGACGATGACCGTATCATCTTTGCAATTCCATTCCAGAACAGATTTACCCTTATCGGCACCACAGATGTAGACTTTCACGGCAACCCGGATGAAGTGAAAATCGACTCCGATGAGATCAGCTATCTCTGTGAGGCTGCCAATGAATATTTTACCACCCAGATTGGTCCTGCAGATGTAGTCTACAGCTATTCCGGAATCCGGCCTCTCTTTGATGACGGCAAGAGTGACGCCAAGGCTGCCACCCGGGATTATGTGCTCAAACGTGATACGGGTGATAACGAGCCACCCCTGCTTTCCATCTACGGCGGCAAGATCACCACCTATAGAAAGCTTGCCGAATCTGTACTGGAAAAGCTCAGTGACTTCCTGCCCGAAATGAAAGGCCCCTGGACAGAAACAGCCAACCTGCCCGGTGGGGATTTCCCACCGGACGGCTTTCCGGGTGAAGTGAAAAAACTCGTCGCAAACTGCCCGGTTATATCGGAGGAACATGCAACCCGCCTGATCAGGACATATGGTACCTGCGCCCATGCAATGTGTGAACCTGTCCAGACGCCCGAACACCTTGGCACCCACTTTGGTCACCAGCTTTATGGCTTTGAAGTAGATTATCTGCTCTCCCGGGAATGGGCACAAAGCGCCGAAGATATACTCTGGCGACGCACCAGAATGGGACTCTTTCTAAACCCTGAAGAAACTGAGCAGCTGGGGATTTATATAACCGAAAAACTTTCTGAGCCACCCCAACAGGATCAGGTCAGGAAATATTAAAGTAGGAGCCTGGCTTCCAGGCGAATTCCGCAGAAGCATAGCGACTGCCAGGTGCTACACCTACCGGTGCGATCCTTGTTAATCAGGTCAATTCTATTTGATTTTGAAAGAGATGTTGTTATGCTTTTCTGTCAGCTTGATTCTTCTTAAACTGGAGTGCGATAATTAATTTTACTCTGACCCTATTTTAATGAATATTCTAGATTTTACCTCTATCGATAACCTGAAACGAACCTCCGGCGAGATATGCAGCAAAGGCTGGGGGGAAGCCAATGGCGGCAATATCTCAATCCGCCTGACCGGTGAGGAACTGGCCCATTTCCAAGAGCACCAATCCGCTGAGAAAGAGCACTCCCTGCCCTATGCAGTTCCAGAACTGGCCGGAGACTGTTTCCTGGTTACGGGAACCGGAGTTTTCTTTCGTAACATCAGTACATCTCCTGAAGAAAGTCTGGGCATTGTCCGGATCAATTCCAAAGGCGACGGATACAGCATGATGTGGGGTTATGACGGAGGCGGGCAGCCGACCAGTGAGCTGACCGCCCATCTGCTTTCCCATGGGGTGCGAAAAAGAGTGAGTAGTGGCAGGGACCAAGTCATTATTCATACCCACACAACCAACCTTATCGCCCTCTCGTTTGTCCTGCCACTGAGCACTCCTGTTGTCACTCGTGAACTCTGGGAGATGATGAGCGAATGCCTGTTACTGTTTCCAGATGGGATCGGAGTGATGGAATGGATGGTACCGGGGAGTCTTGAGATTGGCCTTGCAACATCCCAACTTATGGAAAAACACCGCCTAGTGCTATGGGCTCACCATGGAATTTTAGGAACAGGCCCGAATATGGAGCAGGTTTTCGGTCTTATCGAAACTGCGGACAAGGCTGCCGAAATGCTCCTGAAGGTCATGGCAGCCGGTGGTAAGAGGCAAGCTATCTCCGCAGATCAACTCAAGAAGCTTGCCAAAGCTTTCAATGTCGATCCTCTCAAAGAAGCCATAGATTAACGCGACATCTTTTTTTACCAATTAACCAACCAGAAAGCCCGGCCGACTGACCGGACTTTCTGGAGGGTAACCAGCTGTTGCTATTTTAATTTGAAGACAACCTTGTCCGGGCCATCTATCTTTTTAGGTTTAACCAGCTTGACCGCTGAACCTTCCTCAAATACATCGTCATCCTTGAGCTGAAGCAATCCAAAAATTGAACCGGCTACATCCGGGAACTCTACCTGAACAAGAACTTTCTTCTTGTTCAGCAGGTCGCCCCGGCGGTCTTCGTAGACAACCGTAAAGGAGCGGATATAGCCCGAGCCGGGATTGATAGCCCTGGCATCCTTCTCTGGATCGAGCATTGTAAAGCTCTCCTCATCGAACATTGCCGGTGGTATCATCACCTCATCTCGTGCAGCGCAATATGTTCCGTTTATTTCGCCATTGGCCAGGTCCGTATAGAATTTCGAACCTCCAATACCAGCAGTATAGCGGTACGACAGCGGAATCTTGCCCAGTTTTTGGCCCATGGACAGTACGTCCACTTCCACTGGCTTGATCTGCTCGATATTCAATTTGACCTTTTTGCGCCCAAGGGGTGCGAAGTACTTGATATCCAGAATATCTCCGGTACGTTTTGATTCGGACTTCCAAACCGCCTTGACCTTCATGCCTATTTTAACTTTCTTAGGATCAATATCACCGAGTTTATGTACCAGGCCCATATCTTCAACTATGCCGTCAAGTGCGATCACAGCAAAGATGTTGACCTTACCCTTTGGCAATGGAGAACTGTCCCAGTTGACATGCGAAATAGTGAAAGTTTTCACCACTCCGGTATCGGGAATATTAAAGTAGTTAGTGACAGGTGCCAGATCCGCAATTTCAGAGAATGGACGGGCCGGTACCATCATGCGGTTAGTGCGACTATCAAAACTGCCACGGATTTTACCTTTTTTGAGGCCGTCCAGGTAAGTTGAGATTGCAAATCCGTTATCCCAGGCGTAGCTCAGGTCTGGGGCATCAGATATATTCGGTACGTCATCGACCGACTTGATAGGAGTACCCGGCAGGTCTTCAGGCTTCATATCATTCCAGCGTGAAGAAGTGACCGGTGAAGCTCCATCGGATCCCATCACCACCACTGTGCCGGCCTGCATTAGATCGCCCCAGGCCTGGGCTACTCCACGACGCAGCCTCCTCTTTAACTGTCGCTTGCCGGCCTGACCGGACAGTTGAAAGTAGAGCTCAGCAATTTTCATGAGACCAGTGGCCGCGATCGGGTTACCTACACCCAGTGCACCGCCAGATGGACACAAGGGGTGGCTGCCGTCACGGTGCAGATTGCCCGATTCGAACAGATCTTTTACTGTACGACCACTCTTGTCCAGAAGCAGTGCATTGAGATGGTGCAATGCTTTATAGTCGAAAGGATCGTACGGCTCAAAGAAATCTATGTCGCGTGCCGGATCGACGACTCCAGCCATCTTGTAAGCATCCCTGGCAGCCATTGCCACATAGTCCGGGTAACAAAGATCCCGCGCACACCAGTAAGCAGTTTCAAGACGAAAACCAACGCCTTCAATGAAGACCGGTGCTTTTTTCAAAGTACGGGCAATGCGCTCATTGACCATGATGATAGCGACGGCGGCATCGGAGGTTGGGCTTATGTCAAGCCGCTTGACAGGCGAGGAGAGCACTGGAGAATTAAGCACATCATCCGCAGTTATGTCTACAGCAATCTGGGCTGCAGGGTGGTTGAGCGCGTTACGCTTAATCATTGCCGATATTTCGGCAAGATCGCGTTCGCTGTAACCGTAAACATGCATGAAACGGGCCATTTCCAGGGCAAAGATATGAATAAGCGTCAATTCGAGCGGCTGCTCGGTGACGCGGTCAAAGATGGTGATAAAAGCGCCGGCCGGATGTGGAGTACACGGAGACATCTTTTCTTCGGCGATGACCATGCAGGAATTATATTTGCCGGAGGCAACGTGCATCCATCCGTGGATCGGGCTCATTACACCGGTGGCACCACCGATAAAATGGCGCATATACGGTTTGTTGGTACCACCTGCACCAGCTATCAAGTGCTCGCCCTTCATATGGACGCCATCAAAGGCATCAGGTGCGGTACCGAGGGTTATGGCATCGATATCATCAATATCGAGGCCGGCATCTTCTAAGGCCATGCGAACCGCCTGGGCTGCCAGTTCGCCCGGAGCCTCTTTGGCACGGCGCATGAATTTTGTCATCCCTACACCAATAACAGCTACGCGATTACTCATGATATCCTCCTTTCGCTGTCCAAAATGGCCACAGCGCAGGAATCGGTTGGGACTCCACGCCAGGCGTGTACCAGTACTCGCTCGGCCTCTACCTGACATGCGCCGGCTTCACCGCGAAGCTGTGACAATGCTTCGTAGAGACGCGCACCGCCTGTGGCTTCAAAAAGGTCGCCGCCACCCAGGGCACCACCATTGGGATTGACAACCAGACCCGGGCTGCTACTGAGCCCCAGGGCCTCCAGATGCATTAATTGCCGATGCGCATAGGCATCTGAGACAAAGTAGGCATCGATTTCTTCCTGTGGGGCTTTAATGCCCGACTCTTCATAGGCTCTCTCGGCTGCGATTACCGTACCTGCTGAAAGGCTGTGATCACGACGCTCAAGAATAGAATTGCCTGACCCCCAGCCGATGCCTGCAAAATAGGCCGGTTTACGTGCATACTTGCGGGCAGCCTCATCGGTACCCAGTACTGCAATGACTGCACCGTCAGCATGCTGAGCAAACATCAGTTCGGTCAGTGGCAGTGCCACTGGACGAGCGCTGATGACATCCTCAATTGAGAAGGTGTCGCCGTAAGGCGATTTAGTGTCGGCGATTGCAGCTGCGCGGTTTTTGACCACAACTTCAGCCACATCATCAATCGTGAATTCCGATTCGCTCAGGAAGGAATTGAGTTCCAACCCTGCCAGCCAATGTGGTGACAGGCTGAACCGATTATAAATAGGGTCGTAGGCGAATCGAATCATTTC
>JAUVON010000058.1 GCA_030599175.1 Desulfobulbaceae bacterium
AATGCTTATTCTCGGACAAGCTCCTAGGCTAACAGCCTTCAGCCTGTTTTTATAGCGCACAGATCTGTTCACCGCTCAATAGAGTGAAACCATCCTTTGACAATACCTCAATCGCCTCATCCATTTTCTCAAATCTGAAGATCAATACCGCATTTTCACCGCTCTTATTAACAAAGGCATACATATACTCAACATTAATTCCGGCGCGGTGCAGACATTTTAGAACTGCAGCCAACCCACCGGTTTTATCGACAACCTCTACAGCCAATACATCTGTCTTACCTACGGTGAAACCACCGTCCTGGAGAATATTTTTCGCCTTTTCCACATCATTAACAATCAATCTAAGGATACCGAAATCAGCGGTATCGGCAACTGAGAGGGCACGGATATTGATATCGTTATCTGCAAGAATAGCCGTAATTTCAGCCAGTCTACCGGACTTATTTTCTAAAAAAACTGCAATTTGTTCAACACGCATAGTAACCTCCCCATCAGATTTTGCGATTATCAATAACCCGCTGTGCTTTTCCTTCACTGCGTTGAATAGTCTTCGGCTCCACCAGCTTCACCTTGCAGGTTACACCAAGCAGGCTTTTAACATCTGCCTGGATCTTTTTGGTCAAATTCTCCAGTACCCGAATTTCATCTGAAAAGAGCCCCTCGCTCACTTCGACCTGCACAGACATGGTATCAAGATTGCCCTCTCTCTCAACGACAATCTGATAATGAGGTTCAACCCCTTCTATTCCCATCAGCACATGTTCAACTTGGGATGGAAAGACATTCACCCCTCGAATAATAAGCATATCATCGGTACGCCCGGTCACTTTTTCCATTCTGACAAGGGTTCGACCACATTCGCACTGGTCATAAATCAACCTGGAAATATCCTTTGTTCTGTAGCGAATCAGCGGAAAGGCTTCCTTGGTGAGTGTTGTAAAGACCAGCTCGCCCTGCTCCCCGGGCGGCAGTACCTCTCCGCTGTCCGGATCAATAATCTCCGGCAGGAAATGATCCTCAAAGATATGCATTCCCCGGTCAGCCTGCAGACACTCCTGGGCGACACCCGGGCCCATGACTTCAGACAAGCCATAGATATCAACTGCCTTGAGGTTCAGTTTTTTCTCAACCTCCTCCCTCATATTCTCTCTCCATGGCTCCGCACCGAAAATCCCTACACGCAGGGAGAGGGAAGTAGGAGCAATATCCATGGAATCCATTGCATCCGCAAGATTAAGAGCATACGATGGCGTAGAGAGCAGTACCGTGGAGCGAAAATCTTTCATGATATTTATCTGCCGCTTGCTGTTGCCTCCCGACACCGGAATAACAGTTGCGCCGAGCCGTTCAATACCATAATGGGCACCCAGTCCACCGGTAAAAAGGCCATAACCGTAGGCATTCTGCACCATATCTTCCCTGGTTGCTCCGGCACAGCAAAGGGCTCTTGCCATAATACCGGCCCAGGTATCAATATCCTTGCTTGTATAACCCACCACTGTAGGTTTTCCGGTGGTACCGGAAGATGCATGGACCCGGACAACTTCTTCCATCGGCACTGTAAAGAGCCCGAACGGATAATTGTTTCTTAGATCTTCCTTGGCTGTAAAGGGAAGTTTTCTCAAATCATCAAGGGATTGTATATCTTCAGGTTTTATACCAGCCTCATCCATTTTCCGGCGATATGGTTTCACCGTCTTATACATCCGCGCAACAAGGTGCTTTAACCGTCTGAGCTGTATGGACTCCAGCCCCACCCGCGGTAGGGTTTCTATCTCTTCTTCCCAGTAAGTTACCGTCATTATACGTCCTCTCTTCTATTCACTTACCCTGCGACCGGCTTCAAAAGCCCGCAGGTTCGCATCTCTGAATTTCTCTGGTACCCGAGCTCGAATTATATCTTCATACACATCAGGATTTACCGGCAGAAAGGGCGACATTGCCCCAACCATCACCACATTGGCCGTCCTTACCTCGCCAACTTCCCGGGCAAGGTCAAAGGCATTTACCGGCACAACAACAATCTCACGTTCAATCAAGTTATCGAGTACATCTGCTGGATATTCTGCCTGACCTGTGGCAACAGCAGGAGGAAGGATTTTCTGAGTGTTGACTATCACCTTACTGCCTTTATGCAGATAAGGCAGATAGCGCACAGCCTCCATCATCTCAAAAGCAACCTGGATATCCGCCTGGCCCGGCTCAATCAGCGGGGAATAGACCTTTTTACCATAACGCAGTTGTGCTGTTACCGACCCACCACGCTGGGCCATGCCATGTACCTCACTCTTTTTGGCATCATATCCGGCCGCCAGCAAACTATAGGCAGTGATCTCACTGGCAAGAAGTATGCCCTGACCGCCCACCCCTGAAAAGAGGATATTTCCTGCACCTTCCATTATTTTTCCTCCTTTCTGGTAATAGCATTAAATTTACAGAGTGACGCACACTGTCCACAATCATTGCAGAGTATCTCATCAATTTTTGAAATCCCCTTCTGTTTCTTCCTGTACCCTCTCTCTTCCGCCTCGCCTTCTGCAAAAGTTGTCCAGCTGATGGCAGGACAGCCAAGACGAATACAGGACATGCAGCCGACGCAGTTCTCCTGATTGGTAAAGTATGATACAGGTTTACGCTCTTTCATTTCAGGCAACAGAACACAGGGTGCTTCAGAGATAACAACAGACATTTCTTTCTGGTCGACCGCTTCTTTCAGAACCTTTCGTGTCTCCGGCACCTCATGAGGGTTGACCTTATACACATGCTTAACACCCACTGCGCGGCAAAGTGCCTCAAGATCAAGCTGACTGGCCGCCTCTCCTTTCATATTATATCCCGATGCAGGATTCTGCTGCTGACCAGTCATGGCGGTAATCCTGTTGTCGAGAATGATCAGAGTTGAGGCAGATTCATTATAAACGCTGTTTATCAGACCAGTAATGCCAGAGTGAATGAAAGTTGAATCGCCGATAACAGAGACAACCTTATCATGGGCATCTTCACCGACGGCCTTGGCAATACCATGGGCAATAGAGACCGAGGCTCCCATACAGACACAGGAATCCATTGCTGACAGTGGAGGCAGAAAGCCAAGGGTATAACAGCCTATATCACCCGAGACAAATACTTTCATCCTGGAAAGATTAAAGAAAATTCCCCTGTGGGGGCACCCGGCACACATATTTGGCGGCCGCATGGGCAACGCAACCTCTTCAAACAATTCCGCTTTGGAGTCTGGATCAATGCTGTTCCTGACAATGGAGGTGTTCAGCTCCCCCTGATTTGGAATGCACTCTTTTCCTCTGCAGTCTATCCCCAGTGCTTTTATATGTGTCTCCAGGAAAGGATCGAGTTCTTCCACCACATACAGCTCATCGACCATCGCTGCAAACTCGCGAATCTTCTTCTCAGGAAGAGGCCAGCACATTCCGAGTTTAAGCACAGCAGCATCAGGAAAGGCTTCTTTAACATAGAGATAGGACACACCAGAAGTAATAAATCCTCTTTTCGTATCACCCTCTTCTATTCTATTAAAGGCTGCCGTTTCGGCCAACTCTTTACACCGGTTCATGCGCTCTTCCACATATACACGCCGCTGGCGAGCCATGCCGGGCAGCATAACCAGTTTAGATGGGTTTTTACTGATTTCTCCGGGGAGGGCCTTCTTTTTCTCTCCCTGTTCCACAACCCCTTTTACATGGGCAATACGAGTGGTAATACGCAACATGACAGGAGTATCAAGATCTTCGCTCAGTTCAAAAGCCGTTTTAAGCATCTCTTTTGCCTCCATTGGCTCGGAAGGCTCAAGCATCGGCATTTTTGCTGCAAAGGCATAATTTCTGTTATCCTGTTCATTCTGGGAGGAGTGCATTTCAGGGTCATCGGCACAAACCAGGACAAGCCCTCCATTTACCCCTGTATATGAAGCGGTAAACAAAGGGTCAGCCGCCACATTCAGCCCGACATGTTTCATAGTGGCAAGGGCTCTGACACCGGCGAAAGAAGCTCCTATTGCAACTTCAAGACCGACTTTTTCGTTGGGTGCCCATTCAGTATATACACCATCATAATGGCAAAGATTCTCCATAATCTCCGTTGAGGGTGTTCCCGGATAACCCGATGCAACTTTTACACCTGCCTCGTAGGCGCCGAGGGCAATAGCTTCATTACCGGACATCCAGTGTGCATTATCGTTTTGCTTTGTCACATTTTCTCCTGATTTTTACAGATCATATCCTGAAGAACTGCTTATAATTTGGTTTCGACCAATATTTTGAAAGTAACCGTTAAAACTACTCTGAAACTCGCCTCCCAGGCAAGTTTTTTTTTCGCTTGGTATGACCAACTATAGCTGACCTTCCTGAAAGTTGATGACTCCATATAAAAGACAATTGTCTGAGAATACTTTTTTTGACAAGGTGATTGCGACCATTTAATATATGAAACAAGCAGAATCAGAAATTTATTATTTTTTACTATGTAACTGGAAACACAGTTTCAGATTCAATTTTAACAGAGGTAGTACACCATGTATATAGGCAGAATTATGCATACCAACCTGATCACAGTTTCCCCGGAGACCTCTCTCGCCGATGCCCAGGAACTGGTGGATAAGCACTCAATCGACCACTTACTGGTAATCGACAGCAATAAAAAGCTCGTTGGAATTCTCTCTGATCGAGACCTCAAGCAATACTGGGCCTCGCCGGCTACATCTCTCAGCACCCATGAGCTGAACTACCTGCTCGAAAAAGTAACAGTAGATATGATCATGATAAGAACCGTGGTAACAGTTTCCACCGCCACAACAATAGAACGGGCAGCTTTTATCATGCAGCAGTACAGAATCAGCGCACTACCCGTAATGGAAGACGATGACCTTGTAGGAATCATCACCAGCATTGATGTTATGGCTGTCCTCTTTGAGGCAATCGGCATCAGCGACGAGAGTGTAAGGCTGGGGGTTTTCGTGAGCGACAGTATCGGGCAACTTGCAAAAGTCACGAATGTACTCAAAGAGGCGGGAATAAATATTCAAAGCCTGCTCTGCTGGCCGGAAAAAGAATTCCCCGGAATCACTCAGATGGTCTTCAGAGTTGGTGCCCCGGACAGTGATAACGCCATCCAAACACTGAACGAAAACGGGATCAAAGTAAAACTGCAATATGAAAAAGACATTACCCCGTTTCTGCCTTAGAACCAGTTCAGTGATACTTATGGGTAATAGGCAGTCCTAGGAGCTTGTCCGAGAATAAGCATTTCGAAGTCTGCGCTATCTGTTCAAAATCGAGGTTTTCCAAAAAAATAAGCACAGCCATATACGTGATATTGCGAGCATTATTTTTTTGAAAATAACGAAGAGTTTGGGCTAAATGCATTCTCGGACAAGCTCCTAGTGTTGGATTATCCCCCATCCCTGGTTCCAAAAGAAAGTTTACCACCAAGATGTCCTGCCAGCCCTGCTGCGCCAAGCAGCACGGCGGCAATTCCCAGATAAATCCACTTTACCGGGGAATCTGCAGCAGCTACCCCCGGATCGATAATTCGCCAGAACACAAGTACATTTGTCGAGGCCAGCACAACCAGACCACAGATCATTTTTATGATAAAGATTGAAGTCTTAATCCCTTTAAATCTCTTCTGCCACTCCAGGTATCCAGTTAACAAAACAAGGGGCAGAGCCAGAAGAACAGCTATGAGATTGTAAAAAGCAGCAGCCTCCAGACTTGCTATATTAAACCATACTGAAATTGCCAGAAAAGCGAACACTACAGGTAAAATCCCGTTTGGAAAATGAACAGAAATAGGATGGAGGTGATGGCGCACAAATAGATCTGCGATACTGTCAAACAGAGATGGTGAAATCCGCTCCGAACCCTGCTCCCCTTCTTCAACAGGTAGTGAACCTATCTCGTTGCCATTCTTATCCAGTTCAAGAAACATTTCGGCAGGAGCACCACAAACCGGACACTTTTCAGGAGGCCCTTGACCGGTATGGATATAGCCGCATACTGTACATTTCCATCTCTTCCCGGTAATAGTTGAAGCATCTTCCCCATTCTCCTCATCTACCAGTTCTTCAAACTTATCAGATCCAGCGCCGCAGACCGGACAGATGTCAGGAGGCTCAATTCCAGTATGAACATAGCCGCATACTGTACATCTCCATTTTTTGACAACAGATTCCACTGCAGGGCGTTCTTTTTCAACTCCTTCAGTTGGAGTCACTTCAATAAACTTTTCACCTGGAGCCTCACAGACAGGACATTTTTCAGGTACCTCATCACCCTCATGTAAATAGCCGCATACACCACATTCCCAACGGTTCATAGAGAACTCCAGAATTCTATTTCGACAATACTTGTCACTTGCAATGCCTTTCGGGATCAGATTATAAGAAAATACAGATTAACACAAGGTTTGAAAATGCGGCACAGCTATTAACGTTCTACAACCAGAGCGGGTAAGTATCAAAATGCTGAAGATATGACACTGATATCAACCAATCAGTTTAAAAAATTTGAACAAGATGGAAAAGCAGGATAGGATAAAAGATATGGTTATACAGCCTTATCCCAGTTCAGATAGACAACTACTGAGGATTTAGGCAGGTTGATCCACAGCCTGACGGGAGAAAAAATATGGGGAAAACCAGAAATTTTAATGTTATTAATAATCGAATACAGTTCAAATGCCCATCATGTGGCGCGAGAAGGAATTCCGCTCTTCCACCAAGTCTACGAAAAAAAAGTATTCGATGTCATAAATGCGATGAAATCGTGAAATGTGTGTTTAATCGACGAGCCAAACCAAGAATGCCCCACCTTGGAAAAGTGGAAATGATCACAAAGGACGGAAAGAACCTCGATGTAAACCTTCGTGATATCTCGACAGGAGGTATTGGGCTTGATATACCCATCGGAGTTCTGCGCTCACGCAGAATCTCAGTAGGCCAGCAGGTTCGTTTCAAGTGCAGATGGAATCCCCGGTTAATTGATAGCGGTTATTTTGTTGTAAAAACCATTAGAGATCAGCGTATAGGTTTGAAGAAAGTTAATACAAGATAACCCATAAATAATTTAGCCCACCGATAAAAGGGCAACCTCACTCCTCATCACAATAATTATTCATCTATTCCTCTTTCACCACCGGCCCGAATATCCTAGGCACAAGTTTGATATACCAGGCCGCAGACTGGATCTGGATCACATAAGCCATAGCAATGAGCAGTGCGATGGTCATACCCTGCTCTTTAAAGGCGGTCATTGCAATAGCCAGGGCAATGGATAAATCTCGCATTACCACGCCAAAAACCATGGCAATAGCATCACCGCGTGAAAAAAGCATTTTACCCAACAGTGTCAATAACACATAGGAAAGAAGATAAAACACTAATAGCGGGATCAAGATAATTACGATATCACCCGGGTTTTCAATAATATTTTTAGCTTTAAGTGACATAGCAACAAAGGCAATCATCGCCACACCCAGGGCTGAAAAAGGCGGGAAATTTGGCTTGTATTTCTCTGCCCATACCTTCTTACCATATTTCTTAACAAGATAATTCTGGGTTAAAAGGCCGGCAATGAGAGGTGCAAAGACAAAGATGCAGATCTGCTGAAACATATGCAGCATATCTACATCAACGTTTGTTCCCATAAAAACTTTTGTGTAGACTGGTGCAGCGACGGCCCCGATAATCAAACCAAAAACAAGCATCTTGGTAGCCGCTTCTTTGTTACCCTGGGCAAAACCAGTCCAGGAGATAGTCATGCCCGAAGCTGGAAGAACCCCAATCAAAAAAAGCCCTACCGCCCAAAGGCCAAATTTCTCAGCCTCGCCTGTAAAGAAAATCTTACCAATAGTGTAGACGATAATGGGCACAATCACAAAGTTGATAAACTGGGTAACCAACTGCAGCTTGCTATCACCACCTTTTAGAATACTCTTGACATTAAGAGTCACCATCATAGGATAGATCATGACAAAGGTGATGGGGATAATAAACTGTTTCAGAGGTTTTGCATCAAAGAGATAACCACCCCCGACAAGTCCGCAGATCATGGACACAGGAATAGCATAGACGAGATTTTTTTGTAGAATTTTCAGTAAATTAATCATATATCATCCCCACTAAATAAAGTTCTTACTGCGGCTGGTATTCTTAGCACTTTGTGTGCATATGCCAAATTAACTCTTCCAAACTATTTGTCAAGAGGGTATTTAATTAAATACTGATATACATAGCGAGTAAAGGATATGTTCAAACCCGGATGCCTACCAATTTTAATCGGCAGTTTGCCGATAATGGACCACAATGAAGCTGTACGGATTATACTTGCCCATACCCCGGATATTCCTCTCTGGCCGCAGCTACCAAAGCTCCCGGGAGAAGGCATGGTGAACCAGTTTCTTTCCGGCTTTCCCGGTCTGATAGAAGCAGACAATCGCTGTTGGGTGGATACGGAAGCCGATGGTTTTACAGAAGCAATGGCTTCCTTCTATCAGGAATATATGGAGGTTATTGAAAATCCGACTCTTCTGAAAAATTCCAGGTTTGAATTACAAAATGATACGGCAAAAGGCTTTTACGCTTTCACGGATATCCTGAAAAGTGAAAACCACATATTTACCACTTTAAAAGGACAGGTCACCGGACCTATGACAACCGGTCTAGGGGTAATGGATCAACATAATCGATCTAATTTTTTTGATGATAACCTCCGGGACATGCTTATCAAACTGCTTGCCCTCAAGGGCCGCTGGCAGGTTAACGAATTGAAACAGTTGACCACCCACACACCTCCCATCATCTTTATTGATGAGCCAGGGATCGTCAGCTTCGGTTCCAGTGCATTTATTGGTGTTTCAAGGGAAATGGTATCAAATGCCGTTGCAGAGGTAATAGCCGGTATACAGGAAGCCGGAGGTATTGCAGGTGTTCATATTTGTGCAAATGGCGACTGGGAACCTGTACTTTCTTCTCAAACCGACATTATCAGTTTTGATGCTTATTTTTATTTTGACAATTTTATCCTTTTCAAAAAGGAGCTTATCGACTTTCTTTCCAGGGGCGGTCTACTTGCCTGGGGCATTATTCCCACCGGCGACCTTCTGGTTCTCGAAAAAGTTACCAGTGACGAACTTTTTACAAAGTGGAAAGACCAACTGGAACTGCTTTCAACTTTTGGCTTTTCCAGAAAACAGCTCATGGAACAGACCTTTATTGCCCCTTCCTGCGGCACAGGTTCTTTAACTCCTGACCTGGCCCTGAAGGTGTTACAATTGACCGGCGAAGTTGCCGAAAAAGCACAAAACCTACTGAAAAGAAATGATTAAGGCACTTATTTTTGACCTCGACGGGACGCTGGCCAATACAGAACTCCTGCATTACCGTGCCTGGAAAAAAACACTATTTAATAATGGAGTAACCCGGTTCTCGCTTGATACTTTTATGACTTTTGTCGGTACCAGCAATGAAAAGGTAGCGGGAGATTTTATAAAAAGTGAAAGAATTGAGAAGAGTGTTCCCCAGGTTGTACTGGAAAAACAAATTGTTTACCTGGGTCTCATTCCGGAAATTAAACTTTTCCCAGGTGCCCGTGAAATCATCACCCTCTACCATGGTACTTTTCGTCTGGCTTTAGCCTCTTCATCCCATAAAAAAGAGATTATGACACTGTTAAAATCACATAACCTTGACAGCTATTTTGATTTGATCATCGGCGGCGATATGGTTGAACGGAAAAAACCAGACCCGGAAATCTACCTGAAAGTTCAGCAGGCTTTAGGGGTTGCCTCCCACGAAAGCATTGCATTTGAAGATTCAGAACATGGACTAAACAGTGCCAAAAATGCGGCCATGTACGGTGTCGCCATCCCCAATGAATTCACTCTGGATCATAACTTTTCCAGAGCCGATCTCATTCTCAACAGTCTTGCTGATATGGATGATGACAAGATTGCCTCTCTGCTGCACTCCCCTCCTTGAGAAAAGGAGGGTCAGAATTTTGAGTTCTTCCCGAATACCCTCAGATCTGCCAAAAAACCATAAACTTTAGTTGCAAATATTATCAATAAATTCTATCGTAATTTCGAGAATGAATACTGCAATTCAAAAGTAGTTTGACTTCTGTTTCTCTGATATATGTAAACTTCGGATCAATTCCATAAAATCTCAGCCCTCACTACTGTATATTTTGTCCATCATCTGATTGTCATTGCCAAAAACAACAAAGGAGGATGTTTATGAAAAAGTTCATTACATTTAGTGTGTTGATTGCTGTTTCGTTTATCTTTGCGGCCGGGCCACTTATGGCCAAAGACACTTTGGTTATTTACACTTCTCTTGAAAATGAAGAGGTGGTGGAATACATCAAGCAGGCCAAAGCTGAACTGCCCGATCTTGACATTCAGGCGATTCGGCTTTCCACTGGTGAACTGGGTGCCAGAATGCTTGCTGAAAAGAACAATCCTCAGGCAGATATAGTCTGGGGCTGGGCAGTAACCAACATGGAAGAATTTGTCGGTAAAAAAATGATAAAACCGTATAAACCAGCGGGATGGGACAAAATTCCTGCCCATTTCAAAGATCCCAATGGATACTGGACTGCCATCGATTTATATGCTGCAGCCTTTGTCATCAATGAAAAGGTAATGGAGAAAAAGAATCTCCCCATACCTAAGGGATGGAACGATCTGCTGAATCCGGTTTATAAGGATATGCTGATCATGCCTAACCCTGCCAGCTCCGGTACCGGCTTCCTGCAGATAGCCAGCCTGCTGGAAATGCTTGATCCGGATTACAAAACCAAATCCGTTGAAGACAATAAAGCCTGGGATTTTCTAAAACAACTCGACAAGAACATGGGCCAGTATATCAAGAGCGGCTCAAAACCAGCCAAGCTTACGGCAGCAGGTGAATACGGCATAGGTTGCTCCTTCGCTTTTGTCTACTCCTCTTTAAAGAAAAAAGGATTTCCTGTCATAATGGTTCTGCCCGAAGAGGGTGCCGGCTTTGAACTTGAGGCCAACGCATTGCTTGAAGGCGCTAAACATGAAGCAGCCGCCAAGAAATTCCTCGACTGGGCTATTTCAGAAAGTGCCATGAAAGGATATGCCAAGTTTAAGCTTGGAGTTACCTATCCGGGAATCGAGGGTCCTAAAGACATGCCGTCACTGGACACGATCAAACTGGCACCAATGGATTTCCCATGGCAGTCTAAAAATCGTACAAAGATTC
>JAUVON010000158.1 GCA_030599175.1 Desulfobulbaceae bacterium
TCAGTTGCCGATACCGCCGATTTTGGTATTCTTAGATTAATTGTTAATGATGTTGAAAAGGCGAAAAATATTCTCCAGGACGGTGGCTTCACCGTGGGTAAGACCGATGTGTTGGCTGTAGAGGTGGTCGATAAAACAGGTGGGTTGGCTACAGTTCTGAAAAGTTTGCACAGCGCCGGAATTAATGTTGAGTATATGTACGCCTTTGTTAATAAGAGCGGTGAAAATGCGGTATTGATCTTCAGATTTGAGAAAATGGATGAGGCAATTGAAGTATTGTCAAAGGATGGTTTCACTCTCTTGAGTGGTGAACAGATTTGTGCGTTATAAAAATAGGCTATAGCATGCAGTTTAACCAATCGACAACCTGAAAATAGTATTAATCTAGTCAGTTAAAAAACAGCTGGTAATAAACTTATGTACTGGGAACAGAAAAAAGAGTGTTTACCACGATCTCAATTAGAGCAGCTGCAGCTTGAACGATTGAAAAACACTCTTCGCAGGGTAGGCACAACTGTGCCGTTTTACAGAAATACCTTCAGTAAACTGAAGGTTGATGCGGCGAAGGTAAAGTCACTGGATGATCTGCGTCGTCTGCCATTTACCACTAAACAGGATCTGCGTGAAAATTATCCCTACGGTCTTTTCGCCATACCCCTCCGGGATGTAGTGCGGATTCACTCTTCTTCCGGCACAACCGGTATGGCGACGGTTGTTGGTTATAGTCGAAAGGACATTGTCAACTGGTCAAATCTTGTTGCCAGGATTCTCTGTGGTGCCGGGGTTACCGCCGATGATATGATCCAGATTGCTTTTGGTTACGGACTCTTTACCGGGGGTTTTGGCTTGCATTATGGTGCTGAAAGATTAGGTGCTTCCGTTATTCCCATCTCTTCAGGAAACACCAAACGTCAGATTCAGATCATGCAGGATTTTAAAACTACCGCCTTGGTCTGTACACCTTCCTATGCCCTGAAAATGGCCGATGTGATGATGGACATGGGGATAAATCCTAACGGTTTATCTCTCCGCTTTGGACTGTTCGGTGCTGAACCCTGGTCTGAGGAAATGCGCGTTGAAATCAATGAACGTCTCGGTATTCGGGCAACTGACAACTACGGTCTTTCAGAAATCATGGGGCCGGGGGTTGCCGGTGAATGTCAGGAATGCAATGGTCTCCATGTAAATGAGGATCATTTTCTAATTGAAATTCTCGATCCTGATACTCTCGAACCTGTTAAACCTGGTGAAGTGGGTGAACTTATCATCACCACCCTGACTAAAGAAGCTTTTCCGGTGATTCGCTATCGTACCAGGGATTTGACCCGTCTGTTGCCCGAGCCATGTCCCTGCGGCCGCACCTTTGTCCGTATGCACAGGATGATGGGACGATCTGACGATATGCTGATTATAAAAGGTGTGAACGTTTTTCCCACCCAGATCGAAGGTATTCTTTTTGATATTGAAGGAACTGAACCCCACTACCGGTTGATTGTTGAAAGAGAGAATAATGAAGATAAACTGACTGTAATGGTTGAGGTGGTGGAATCGATTTTCTTTGATGCCATGAAAAAACAGCGGGCCTTTATGGACATGATCAAAAAGAGAATGGCCTCAGAACTGGGTATAGGGGTCGATGTTAAGCTGGTCGAGGAAAGAACTCTGGAGCGTTTTGACGGTAAGGGGGATAGGGTTATCGATAAACGGGAGTTATAAGAGGAACTTCAGCCCGAAACTTCGCTGGTGTGGATTCTGCCACACCACTTCACCTTTAATTTCTCCAGGAAATTCATGGCCGGCTGCATTTTTGTCCTTTTGGGGTGTGACAAAAAGGACAAGTTTGCTGCCGACAATAAGATCAAAATCGGAAGTTGTCTCTACCCGCACCCCGCCCATACTTGCATCGTTGATTTCACCGAGACAAAAGCCGGCGGTATCATTATTCTGTTCCAGGTGATAACAGGTTATCGGTAAGTTCATGGCCTGTCGAACATGGCGACGGCGTTCTGTGGTGGATATTGTCATGGTGTGGAATCAAATTAAGATAATAACAAAAAGCTATGTTTCTGTTTGTTTTGCAAGTGCTATGCCATAAGTGTCGAAACAGTAAATTTGCTTGTCAGGCTATTTATTCTTCTCGATATAAAAAAAATATCCACAGAAATCAACGACTAATTATTTTTTATATTGGCAGGGCCCTCTTTGTTTATCTGCACAGTTTATCCAGGTAAAATGACAGCCTGGCCACTACGACCATCTACCTTAAGAGTAAAGGGCTTTTCGGACTGTACATGGGCAATGTTCTCAGTTTCTGAGCATACGGGAAGCTTCATCAGCCATTGATAGTCGATTCGGTCGCCCTGGGTTGGGTCGACATTTATATAGTTGATCCCCAGAGTAGTGAGATTGTGGAAAAAATGAGATCCCTGTGAGGGCTCAGCATTAAGGCGCGGATGTACCGTTTCTATAAGACTGCCGACCCCGCAGATATCTTCCCAGGTGACAGGAATGCCAAGCCAATGGTCAGAAGATCCCCATCTGCCGGGGCCGATAAGCAGATACTTTCTGTCCTCTTTAAGCAGTTTCGCGTTCATTGCACCAATTTCTGCAGCAATTTTTACTGTGTTCGCAGGGTCAAAGCTATCCGGCTTCACAAAGATTATATTACGCATCTCACGGTTAACTGTATTGCCCAATCCCCGGTGGGATACACAGAATGCCGACAAGATATCTTCTTTGGAAATGGCAACTCTTAACGTCTCCTCCCTGGCACTCATCGGTCGAATCTGCAGCACATAAAAACTGCACTTCTGGTCAGGTGTGGAAGGCAGATCAAGGGCAAACTCTATCTCTACAGCACATCCCAACTTCTCCCTGCCTAAAGAGAGCAGTATCTTCAGAATGTCGGTGAAAGGGATAGTTTTATATTTAAGAAGAGAGGCGAAGGTGATTACCTGGTGCCCGTTTTTTACGTAAAAATCTCGTATCCGGTGTTCTGAAGGAGTGTAGGTGGAAGAAAGGAATCTGATGGGATAGTCTGTAGCGGCGGAATGCACAGTCACTTTTGTAAGTGTGGTGTCGTCGTTAATCTCTTTTATACAGTCCGGGTCATTCATGGTGATGGCGTAAAAATATTTTTGAGATCCTTTGAGAATGTCATCAACAGTCGATCGCTGAGGTAATATCTCCGGGTGCAAAGGAGAAAAGCGCAGACTGTTTTCACCTTCCATAACTGCTTTACCCAGACCAATGGCAATGGAGGCGATACCCTCTTCAGTTTTCATCCGGGCAAAAGGGTAGTAGTTCAAAGACTGGACGACCCCGGAAACAGCGGGATAAAACCGGTTGCCATACTGACTACCCACCGCTCGCTGAATAATGACACACATTTTTTCGCTTTCCAGGCGGTTGCCCACTCTTTTGCTGAATGCTTTCGGTGCCCGGAAGAAAGTTGAGGCGTAGACCTTTTTGATAGCAGCCAGAAGCTGGCTGAGGCGGCATCTTGCCTGGGGATGGTCATTGGCTAAAATATAGGTATGATATAGTCCAGCATAGGATTTAAATTGTGCATCTTCCAGCATGCTGGAAGAGCGAATGGCCAGAGGGTAAGTTGTAACAGTCAGGAAAGAAGCAATTTCAGAACGGAATGGCTCAGGAAATCGAGCCTTGAGAAACTGGGTCGAGATTTCCTCATCCTCAATCTCTTCTTTTATAAGATCACCCAACCCATTAAATTCGATAAAGGCATCAAAGGCGTCGGAGGTGAGAATCAGGGTCTGGGGAACAGAGATTTCCACATTGGTAAACGTTTGAAAAAGGTCTGCATGCTGATACAGCATAGCAGCAAAGAAGGCAAGTCCTCGTGCCTTGCCGCCCAGTGAGCCTTTGCCTATCTTGGTGAACTCGGTATCCGGATCGAACCTGCCGGCATCGAAATCGACAATAATGCCTCTCTGGCGCTTCATACGCTGCTCTTTTATCATCTGCACAATGTGCTGCCGGTGTTTTTCGGCTGTCTCAAATGAGAAATCACGCAGCGGTCTCACCTTTCCGGCCAGTTCTACCTCCGCCAGGGTATAAAGGTAACGTGAGAAGTCATTTTGGCGGCTGTGGTAAAGAAAGGATTCAATGGGAATCTCCTGCATCTTTTTTTCCAGGCTGTAGAGATTGTCAGCTTTGCCGAGGACTTCACCTTCCTGGTTGCTGAAGACGAATTCACCAAACCCGAGGTAGTCATGGAGAAAAGACCGAATCTGTCTATGTAGAAAGGGAGCATTCTTATCGATAAATGGTGCCGGTATAGTCGCTGCGCGTGCTGCATTATGGGGTTCTGAACTGGTAAGCAGCAGCGGGATATCAAATCGATCCTGTTTTATATATTTTAAGAGGTGAAGACCTGCTTCTCCATCCTGTTTATTGTTTCGAGGGTAGCGGACATCGGATATGACGCAGAGGATATTGGGGTTGAACTGTTCATAAAGAGCCATAGCCTGCTCATAAGTGTTGGCCAGCAGAATCTTTGGTCTGGCCCTCATGGTGAGCAGCTTGTGCTCCTGGTTAAGGCTGTCGTCTATGACTCCCTGGGTCTCACGAACCAGTTCCTTATAGAGTATGGGCAGCAGGGCGGAAAGATAGAAGGGGGAATCCTCAACGAAAAGGATTACGCGAACATCGGCACATTTGATATCATTGAGGACGTTAAACTGATCCTCTATACTCTTAATTATGGCGAGTAGAATATCCGCCTGTCCTGTCCAGAAAAAAATACGGTCAATGTAGGACTTGCTGTCCTCGGTAATGATATCGGATTTTTGCAGCGTTTCCTGGTGGGTCAGTACTACCAGAGGCATGTCCGGGTATCTTTCTTTTATAGCTTTTCCTGCAGCCCTTGTTCTTTCGTCTACCGATTGAGCGATACCGATGACAAAGTCAAAGTTGCACTCATCACAGGCTTTCAATGCTTCTGCCACCGAAGAGACCCAGGTGAGACGAGGCGGATGGCTGAGGTTCAATCCACTGTATTCATGGACAATCTGCTCGGAAAGACGGGTGTCCTGTTCCATGATCCATGCTTCATAGGGAGTGGAGATCAGCAGAATATTTTTGACCTTATGCTGCATCAGTTCATGGAAAAGTTTGAACCTTGATGCGGCTGGACTTGCGGAATAGTGTTGTGGCATTTTTTAATCCTGTTTCTTAAGTTGCAAAATAATAGGGTAGCTTTAAATATAATCTTGACCCTTTGTTCCTATACCCTTATTTTAGGCGCAATGCACTTTGTTTAGGCTGGTAGGGCCAGGCTATTAGGTGTAGCCTATTAGTGCCTTATTCCATAAAAGCTGCCATAAAAAACAAGAAATTTGATCAAATTTATTGATGTTAAAGCAATAGGTTGCTTAGGCTGAAGGTTGTTAGGGGAGGTTGCTTTGGGATTTTGTTTTTCCTAATAGCCTACAGCCTAACAGTCTATACCCTATATTTGCAGTTTACAGTAGTTCACCCATTAAATGGAGAAAAGGAAAAATGAACAGCATCAAATTCGTAACCGACAGGGATCCGGATGAGAGAGAATTCCACCAGGCAGTGACCGAGGTGATAGAATCGGTAAAACCAGTCCTGGATCAGAATCCTCTCTACCGAAATGAGAGTATAATGGAGCGGATTGTTGAACCGGAACGAGTTATCCTCTTCAGGATACCCTGGGTGGATGACCAGAAACAGGTGCATGTTAACCGGGGTTTTCGGATTGAAATGAACAGCGCCATTGGGCCTTATAAAGGGGGCCTTCGTTTTCATCCCTCGGTTAACCTCTCCATCCTCAAATTTCTCGCTTTTGAGCAGGTGTTTAAAAATGCTCTTACCTCACTGCCCATGGGAGGGGGGAAGGGTGGTTCTGATTTTGATCCTAAAGGGAAATCGGATATGGAGGTTATGCGCTTCTGTCAGAGCTTTATGGCTGAGCTTTTTCGTCATATAGGGCCAAATACAGATGTGCCTGCCGGAGATATCGGTGTAGGTGCCCGGGAGATTGGCTATCTGTTCGGCATGTACAAAAAACTGGCTAATGAATTCACCGGGGTTCTAACCGGCAAAAGCCTGAACTGGGGGGGGAGTCTTATTCGCCCGGAGGCTACCGGTTACGGCAGTGTCTATTTTGCTGCCGAGATGCTGGCCAGCAGAAAGGAAACCCTTGATGGTAAAAGGTGCCTGGTTTCAGGTTCCGGTAATGTTGCGCAGTTTACCATGGAAAAACTGCTGGATCTGGGTGCTGCACCAATCAGTTTCTCCGATTCCTCCGGGTATATTTACGATGAGGCCGGGATTAACAGAGAAAAGCTGGAACATGTCATGTACCTTAAGAATGTTCAGCGCGGCCGGGTCAGTGAGTATGTGGAGAGCTATCCTGAGGCCGTATATATTCCGCTGGATCAGGGACTTGATCATAACCCGATGTGGAAAGAACATAGAGCGGATTGCGCATTTCCGAGTGCTACCCAGAATGAGATCAACGGGAAGGATGCACAGCATCTGATCGACAACGGTGTTTATGTTGTTTCCGAGGGTGCCAACATGCCCACAGTCCATGAAGGAATCGATATATTCCTGGAAAACAAAATTCTCTACGGTCCCGGTAAGGCTGCAAATGCCGGTGGTGTATCCGTTTCCGGCCTGGAGATGTCCCAGAACTCCATGCGGCTCAACTGGCCTAAGAGTGAGGTGGATGATCGTCTGAAGACCATTATGAAAAA
>JAUVON010000392.1 GCA_030599175.1 Desulfobulbaceae bacterium
CGTAGTGATCATGAGCCGTGAAAAAGCTGAAGAACTGGGCTGCACTGTCATGGCTTCGGTCGGGGCTCAGGCATCTGCCGGGATTGATCTTAAATATGTGCTTATGGCACCTATCCTTGCAATTCCCAAGGTGTTGAAAAAAGAAGGCATCTCTATATCTGATGTGGAGTTGTTTGAAATCAATGAAGCTTTCAGCGGTACATCGGTTGCCATTAACCGGGTATTGGAACTTGATACGGATAAGGTTAATGTGAACGGCGGCAGTGTTGCACTCGGGCATCCCATCGGTGCAAGCGGTGCACGGCTGCTTACGGCTCTGCTCTTTGAGATGAAAAGAAAGAATTTAAAATGTGGTGTTGTTTCACTCTGTCTTGGTGGAGGGGAAGCGGTTGCCATGGTACTTAACAGGTAAAACTCTTAAGGTTGATAGACTGAAGGTGGTTAGGCTGTTAGGGATAGGACACTAATTGATTTGAATAATAGAGATAAATTAGCCCAAAAAGAGGAAATAAGAATGCAGGTAAAGAAATTTGGAGTAATAGGTTCCGGCCAGATGGGAAATGGGATAGCTCAGGTTGCTGCTGCAAGTGGACTTGAGGTTGTGATGAGCGATATTTCCGCTGAGTTTACTGCAAAAGGTGTGGCAAATATTGAAAAAAATCTTAACTGGGCAGTAGGAAAGGAAAAAATCAGTGCGGATGAACGGGACGCAATTCTAGGCAGGATTACTACAACAACAGAACTGGCGGATATGGCGACTGTTGATTTTGTAGTTGAAGCAGCGGTTGAAAGAGAAGATCTGAAATTTAAAATTTTTCGAGATCTTGACTCGATCTGCCCCGACCATGTCATTCTCTCCACAAATACCTCTTCGATTCCAATTGGCAGAATTGCCTCCCAGACAAAGCGGCCGGAAAAAGTGATCGGCATGCACTTTATGAATCCGGTTCCTGTAATGAAACTGGTCGAGGTGATCAAGGGACTTGCAACCTCCTCGGAGACATTTGATCTTACCTGGTCACTCTGTGAAAAGTTTGGCAAGACCCCCGCTGAAGCAAATGATTTCCCTGGGTTTATTGCCAATAGAATCCTGCTGCCGATGATCAACGAGGCGGTTTTCTGTCTCTATCAGAATGTTGGCAAACCGGAAGATATTGATACCGTGATGAAACTTGGTATGAATCATCCCATGGGACCTCTGGCTCTTGCCGATCTGATAGGGCTCGATACCTGCCTTGCAATTATGGAAACACTGTATGACGGTTTCAAGGATTCAAAGTATCGTCCCTGTCCTTTGCTGAGAAAATATGTTGAAGCCGGATGGCTTGGACGTAAAACGGGCAAAGGGTTCTATGACTATGCGTAATGAGTGATAAAATCATGCAATTGATTACACCTCTTAATGAAATAGAGCAGAGAATAGCTTCGCTGCAGGGGGCAATGCAGAAGAGAAGCGTGGATGGAGTTTTGATCCTGCAGAAGACGGATTTGTTTTATTTTGCAGCCACCTCTCAGCAGGGATATCTCTATGTTCCTGTTGAGGGTCAACCTTTGCTAATGATTTTTAAAGATTTTGAGAGAGCAAAGATTGAATCCTCCATACAGGACATTGTTTCTCTTGTCAGTGTGAAGAAAATTCCTCAAGTTTTTGCTGAGTTTAACTATGTCCTACCCCGTACACTTGGCATGGAGCTTGATGTTCTGCCTGCAAATCTCTATTTTCTTTATGGTAAAATCTTTGAGCAGAGTAAGATAGTTGATATCTCAACTGAAATCCGTCTTATACGGGCAGTAAAATCGGAGTTTGAGATAGAAAAGCTTCGCAGGGCTGCAGATTTATCTGATAAGGTCGCTGCCAAGGTATCCGAATTGCTGATACCCGGGAAGACAGAGGTTGAGGTGGCAGGGGAGTTGGAAGGATATGCCAGAAGCCTCGGCCATCAGGGTATTGTACGTATGCGTATATGGGGAGGGGAGCTTTTCTATGGCCACTTTATGTCTGGGGCGGCGGCAGCTGTGCCCAGTTATCTGGCCTCACCGACAGGGGGAGAGGGGGTTAGTGATTTCGTTGGACAGGGGGCTGGTTTTAAAAAGATAACCAAAAATGAACCGATTCTTGTCGATTATGTTTTTGCTCTTGATGGTTATATATCAGATCATGCGAGAATCTTTTCTATTGGAGCACTTTCGTCTGATTTGCTCGATGCACATCAGGCAATGCTTGAAGTTCAAAATGAGACGATGAAGCAGGCAAAACCGGGCGCAGTCACCGGCGATTTGTATGAAATGATGGTATCCATGGCAGCTGAACGAGGATATGGAGATTATTTCATGGGTGTCGGGGAGAGGCGGATCCGGTTTACCGGCCATGGTGTCGGGCTTGAGCTTGATGAATTCCCTTTTATAGCCAAAGGCCAAAAACTTGAGTTACAGGCTGGAATGATAATCGCTCTGGAGCCTAAAATAATTTTTCCCGGAAAGGGTGTTGTCGGGATAGAGAATACACATCTGGTAACAGAGGCTGGGCTCGAACCGCTGACGAAGATATCCGATGAAATTACCATACTACCGATTTCCGGCTAGTATTTCTGTCTGAAAGGAGGATTTTATGTTTGATAATGCAGAAAAAGCAAGTGATCTCAACCATGAGCAGACCGCCACTTATGTGGTCGATCTCTTTAACAGGA
>JAUVON010000180.1 GCA_030599175.1 Desulfobulbaceae bacterium
AACTCGAATAAATCGGAATTTTAACCAACCTTCCTCGATTTCTTGTTTTTATTACAGAAGTTCCGGGGTAAGGCAGTAAAAAGCTCGATCATACCATATCAGAGTAAAGAAGAATAGCTCTGCCAAAATCCAAAAGATGACAGTACACGAAGCTGCCTCAATGACAAATAATGATTCCGACACACGACCCTGACCTGAGTCCGACGGATCACTATCTCTACCTGGCCCCCATCAGAGGTGTGACTGATGCCCTGTTTCGCAACACCTTTTATCGTCATTTTGATGGTATTGATTCGGCAATTGCACCTTTCATCAATCCCCAGAGAAAAGCTCTTTTTAGTGAGAAGATGCTCTCTGATATCTTGCCGCAAAATAACACGATCAAACCTGTAATCCCACAACTGCTGCATACATCCCCTGAAGATTTTCTCACCCTGGCGAAACGCATTGCTGATCTGGGGTTTACCCATATCAACTGGAATCTGGGCTGCCCTGCGCCGATGGTCACCAGGAAAAAACGAGGCTCAGGGCTACTCCCTTACCCGGATGAAATCATCTCCTTTCTGGATAGAGTCATCCCAGAACTCACAATAAAGCTCTCCTTAAAAACCAGGCTGGGATTTACCGACAAAAATGAGTTACTGCAATTACTCCCCCTCCTGAACGATTTCCCGCTTAAGGAAATTATCGTTCACACGCGGCTGGGCAACCAGTTATACCGGGGAAAAACTGATCCGAAAAGCTTTGGCACGTGCCGGAAAATCAGTAAGCACACCCTGGTGTATAACGGAGATATAAACAGTCGCACAGATTTTATATCTCTTGCCGACCAGTTCCCAGAAGTTAACCGGTGGATGATTGGCAGGGGCATTCTTATGAACCCGTTTCTGGCTGAAGAGATAAAAGGCTTGCCAGAGGAATCAGGTGCAAAACGGAGAGAAAGGCTCTATAGTTTCCACAAGGATCTTTACAACGGATATGATGAAAAGCTGAGCGGTCCCGGACATCTTCTCGGTCGAATGAAACAGTTCTGGCTTTATTTTATTTCCGCTTTTCCCGGAAAAGAAAAGGCTATAAAAAAAATAAAAAAGAGTACTTCAACTGACCAATATATCGACAGCGTCAAACAGATTTTTAACAGTTGATGGCGTCGTAAAAAGTCTTCATCCGGAGTCTCGCAGGCTCGCTTACCTGGTTCGTTGTTATAAATCAAAAGGCTTGAAACATATTATTATATCTCAAGATTCCCCGCAATTAAAGGAGAAGTAGGTCAAATGAAAATTTCAGACTGGCTGGACGAACAGGAATCAGCGAATGTGGATGTATCTCAAATCACATTGCCCAAGAATATGTCGTATGATCAGGATCCGGATGAAACTATTTTCTACCAGGAAGATAAGCCCTGCGGACTCTTCTGCACAGAGAATCACCCCTTTTCTACAGTAGAACGATATGGACACTGGTACCTGGCCAGGGGTCAAGACAAAAAAGCGGGTATTCATTCACCAGAAATGAAGTGGAAGCTGTTTACAAAGGATAAAGAATACGCTCTCCAGATTGCCAGGGAACGCATAGAGTAAAGAAGGGGAACTTATTTGGTTTACCTATAATATCCAGGATCGGAAGACCTCATCCGGCAGAGGGTCCGCTATAATAATCCTGGAATTCCCCTGCAGAGTGCAGGTGACCTCACCGGGCGGACGAGTTCCAGCAATCTTTTTGCCATAACGTACAACAAGCGAAGCCGCAAGTTGCAGATCTTCCTCTCTATCCGCCGGATCATCATACCAGGTGGCGGCTCTTCTTAAGAGCGCCGCAGGCCCCGGCCGCTCTTCCATCCATAAAAGGGCATCTTCAGCTCCAGCCAGAGCCTCCAGTTGATCGTTGTCACGCTCATCGCGCCCTAGAATCATCCATCCACCCCCTGGAAAGACAAACTGCCGCCCTATGAACAACAGACGAACATCCGTCGTTGTAATCTCTGCCGGTTGCAGGACAGAATCCTCTGAATAAAGCTGACTCACCCGGCGGCTGAGAATAGGATCCGCCAGAGTGCATCCACCCGCAGGGGCCGGGAAGTCGGTAATCCCATACTCTTTTGCCAGTCTGATCTGATTCGAACGACCACGACCACTGAAATTGAGCAATTTATCCCTGTCTACCCAGCCTTCTCTTTCAGCCTCCGTTTCCACCATGAGCTTTGCACTTAAAGGGCGCAGAAGAATTGACCTGCTGCCGGAATCACGTTCAATAACGTTAAGAGTATCCCGTCGCTGGGACATAGGTCTCTGGCCGAGCACTTCCCCGGTTATAAGAAACTTTGCCCCAAGCTCATCCATCATCTCTTTTGCCCTGGAAAGCATATAAATCTTGCAATCAATACAGGGATTAAAATTCTTACCAAAGCCATGCGCCGGATTTCGCAGTAGTTCCAGATAACCTTTACTGATATCAACGACCTCCACATCGATACCAAATTTACTGCGAATTTTCTCCTTATGACCAGGTATATCATCCAGAACATGATAATTAAAAAAAGGAGTGACAAATTGAATTGCCACAACCTCAATTCCCTGGGACATGACAAGACGTGTTGCCAGGATAGAATCAAGCCCTCCGGAGAAAAGGGATAGAGCCTTTGTCTCTTTCACTAGCTGCCACCTCCGGAAACCAGCATCTGCTCAGCCCAGGCTTTGGTCTTTGGTGTAGCTGAATCACCGGCAAGCATCCTCGCCAGTTCTTCAATACGCGAGGTATGGGACAACCGCACAACCTCGGACTGGGTCCGCCCCCCATCCACCTCTTTGGATACCCGGAAATGTGACGTCCCCCTGGCCGCTATCTGGGGAAGGTGGGTTATGCAGATCACCTGGTGATGCTCAGCCAGCTCTTTAATCTTTCTTGCCACTGCCTCGGCAGCCTCTCCCCCAATACCGGCATCAACTTCATCAAAGATTACTGTTTCGACCATATCCTTTCGGGCAAGAAGGCACTTTAAGGCCAGCATCAATCGGGATAATTCTCCACCGGAAGCAACTTTGGCCAACGGCTTCGAAGGTTCTCCGGGATTGGCACAAAAGAAAAACTCGCCACGATCCCAGCCTGTTGACCTCATTGTTTCCGGAACCTTCTCCACCTCATGCCATTGCACATAAAACCCGGCTTTACCAAAAGCGAGTGAATGCAATTCCCCCTGCATGGCTTCTTCCATTCTCACCGCAGTCTCCCTTCTTTTCTCAGAGAGCTGTTCTGCATGCCTGCAGGCTTCCTGCTCAAGAGTTGCCACCTCACCCTGCAATTCTGCTATACGTGTTTCCAGGTTTTCCAGCCCTTCGAGTTCCAACGCCCCCCTGGCGCTGAATTCCAATATCTCTTCAAGGGTTTCCCCATATTTTCTCTTCAACTGCCGGATCACGTCCAGCCGCTCATTCACCATATCCAGACGAAAGGGATCTGTCTCAATTGAATCCCTGTAATGTCTCAGTTCCGTCACATAATCTTCGGCAAGGTAGGAGTATCCGCTCACATCCTCTGCCAGCTTTTCAGCCCTGGAATCAAGGGAAGCGAGCTGATCCATGTTCTGACGCAGCCGAACCAGACCGTCCATAAGCTCTACTGACAGCAATCGGTAACTGTCCTGGCTCACTTTTATCAGAGTATCACCGTTCTTCAACCTCTTTTTCTCTGCCGCAAGAAGTTCATCCTCTCCCACCACCAGTTCCGCCTGCTCTATTTCACTCACCTGGAACTTCAGGAAATCACGTTTCTGCTCTTTCTCCTGTTCCTCCAGCCTTAACTGCACAAGCTGCTCTTTTTTCTGCTGCCACTGTTCGTACAGTCTGCCAAGTGCAATTCTATCACCCCAATGTTCACCGAGAGTATCGATAAAATCGAGATGAAGGGCCGGCTGCAGCAACTGTTGGTGGTCATGCTGACTGGCAACACTCAGCATATCCATGGTCAGGTTTGAAACAGATTTTGCTGTCGCAATCGAGCCGTTTACATAGAGTCTGGATCTCCCCGAATTGTTAATCGTTCTTTTAATCACAACAACAGGCTCATCACCAAACCCGCCTTCTTCAAGTTTTTTCAGGAGGTGGTGATGTTTAGGATTCAATTCGAACAAAGCCTCAATTTCGCAGAGATCAGCGCCGTTTCGCAGCCAGTTCTGGGACGCTCTTCCACCGGTTAGAAGATGGATCGCTCTTAGCATTATTGACTTTCCCGCCCCGGTTTCACCGGTCATAACCACCAGCCCATCGTGACTGTTCCGGTCAAAATTGAGCTCCATTGATTCAATCAGCGCGAGATTTTTTATTCTTAATTCACAAAGCATCAGTTTTAATCAGTATTAAAGCAATTCTTATGTCCCGACTTGACTCTATATATAAAGGACAGTAGGTTACACATATCAATGGATAGACAGACTCCGGGCCAACCAGTCAACAAAATGATCCACTCTCCATACCCGTTATTTGACCACAGTTCAATATGAAAGAGAAAACAGATCTCAGTGCAAGCCTTGAAGATTACATTGAGGCAATTTATCACATAATTGAAGAAAAACTTGTCGCCAGGAGTAAAGAAATAGCAGCAAAACTCAGTGTCAGCCGGGCTTCTGTGACTGAAGCCCTTCGTGCCTTATCCAAAAGAGGCCTCATCAATTATGCACCCTATGAGGCAATTACCTTGACGGACGAAGGAAAGATAGTTGCTGAAGATGTGATCTTTCGTCATGAGGCCCTGAAACGTTTTTTCATCGAGGTGCTGGCAATAGATACCAGTATTGCCGAAGAAGGTGCCTGCAGGATCGAACACTCCGCTCCACCTGAAGTTATTGCCAGAATGATCAGTTTCACTGAATTTATCAAGGTATGCCCTAGAGGTGGGGACGATTTGATCCAGGGCTTCGCCGAATATTGTGCCAAAGGGAAACAGGGTGAAAAATGCGACAGCTGCGTGTCCAGCTGCCTGGAACCGTCACCTGAGGAAAAGTAACTCGCCGCATTCCATTAAGAACCAGATTTTTTTATCAGCTGCTCAATCTCTCCATCCTCCGGAAACCTCTTCAGTTTCTTTTTTGAAAAGAGTAATTCTCCATCAACAACTATCTCAAAGACACCATTCGACGAGGCTATCAGCCCAATTTCCGCACCAAGATCATTTTTCAGTTCTTCCCCCAGACTGGAGGCGCGTGGTTCATAATTTCACTTAGTGCAATATTCAATAGAAATTTCCATAGCATCTTCCTGATTTAAAAATTATTGTTAATCATGATGTAGACTGGAGACTCCATCTCTCGTTTGCAACCAACACTATTCATTTTTCAGAGACATCGCAATCACAAACCGGGATATAATGTCACCCAGAGAAGACCAATCCACACTTTTCTCAATTCTGGAAGAACTAAACAGAAATGAAGAAATCTACCTTTCTCCATATGCCACCTGCAGTGGTTCAGGCATAAGGAGACATCCTGAAGAAAAAAGAGGCTACCGCCAGCAATTTGCCCTGGACGCTGATCGCATCCTCCACTCCCGAGCCTATATGCGATATATCGACAAAACCCAAGTATTTTGCCTAGTCGATAACGATCACATAACCCATAGAGTCCTCCATGTCCAGCTTGTCGCCCGCATTGCCAGAACAATTGGCCGTTTCCTGCGCCTTAATGAAGACCTGATAGAGGCAATCGCTCTGGGCCATGATATTGGGCACCCTCCATTCGGGCATGATGGCGAAAGCTTCCTTGCAGAGCTGAGTGTGGAACATGGTTTGCCTCCTTTTCAACATAATATTCAATCCGTACGTTTTCTTGATAAACTTGAGCGAAAGGGAAAAGGATGGAATCTGACCCTGCAGGTATTAGACGGCATTCTCTGTCATGATGGTGAAATGCATTCACGGCTACTTCAGCCACATAAGATAACCAGCTTTGAGGAGTTTGATCGGCAGTTAAATGAAAAGGAGCAGGATCCTCAACTCTCAATTCTGCCCTCCACGCCAGAGGGATGCGTAGTTCGCCTTGCCGACACAATCGCATACATCGGAAAAGACATTGAGGACGCGATCATCCTGAAG
>JAUVON010000363.1 GCA_030599175.1 Desulfobulbaceae bacterium
GATCATAAAGTAACCCGCGAACAAATCTGCGATTGGCTGAAAACAGAGGATGATCCTGCCTATCAGGCCTGCAGCGACAGCCAGTTGGCTATGTTCCTCAATGGTTTGATTAACGATATGCGCGGCAAAAAAGAAGGGCCACCGGCCGTGCCGGAGAAGCGCCTAACCAACAACATTGTTTTGGTAAAATTGAAAATTGCTTTAAATTTACAAGCCGAGGATATATTGAAAATTCTCGGTCTTGTTGATGTGCACATTAGCAAACATGAATTGAGTGCATTTTTCCGTAAGCCTGGCAATAAACACTACCGGGCCTGTAAAGATCAGATTTTGCGCAATTTCCTCAAAGGTCTGCAGCGTCAGTATCGAGAAAATCGTTAGATATTTTTGAAAATCAGGAATTGTGCTCAAGGTTTGTGTCAGGTGTGCCGTTCTACCCTTTGTTCAATACAATTTAGAAGGATAAACATGAAAAAAACATTTCAATTAACCCATCCGAAAATAAAAGTCGCCAGACTTTTTGAAGCGGTCAAACGCGATATCAAAAAGTACGTCAAGAGAGAGCGTAACAAAAAATTGCCGGAAGGTGTTGACTTTTGGGATTTTGATTGCAAATTCGGTACTACTACGGAAGACTCCCATGAAATTCACCTGTCTGAATTCAACCAGTTCATTGATAAAGCAGAAGAACAGCAGCTCAAGTCGTTTTATGTGGAAATTCTGGCCAAGCCAGGGCACCGCACTAAAAAGCCACTCCCTCAGGCATAGAGGCAGTGAGGAAATCAGGAGTTCAGCTGTATGAGGAACGGGGTTATTCTTGCTATATCACACAACAAATCAATACACCGGATGAAACTGTGATTCACCCGTTAATATTGCCATATCGAAGGTACTCTTTTCCTGCTAATTCCCAAATTGAAGGTTGACTGTTCACCTCTGATTTTGACTTCTCGGGATGGGCAGCCGTCGCTCCATTCTGGATTCTGAGCAGGAAGAAGAATTTCAACGTGCAGTTGCTCCTAAGATTTACAAAATATCGGCAAATTTGGTTTTCAAGAACTCAAGAAACATGAGAAGTTTTGGCATTGCACCTCGTCGGCTTGGATAAACAGCATGGAAATCAACTGGCCGAACCTCCCAGGACGGTAACACACGAATTAAAGACTTCCTGTTAACGTCCTCTCTACATAAATTCTCTGGTAAAGCTGTGATTCCCAGGCTTGCAATCGCTAAATGATGCAGAGTCTGGAAATCATTTATAGTACAATAGGGTTTGAGCAATAACTTTTCCTCACCACGAGGACCATTTAAACTAAGGGTATCTTGGGGCGCCATGTCACTCATCAGCAATAGTCGGTGATCAATAAGATCATGTGGCAGTGTTGGTGAACCAGAACTTGTTATGTAGTCAGGCGCACAATATAAATAAAGCCGACTCTTACCAAGGTGACGTGACATCATGGTGGAATCTGCCAGGTTACCAATACGAATGGCCACATCTATCCCTTCTTCAATTAAATCAATCCTTCTATTGGATAACTCAAGGTGCAGATGAATATCTGGGTATTGATTTAAAAATTCTGGCAGTATAGGTGCCAGCATTTGCTGCCCTGTATATACTGACGCACTCACTCTCAATATTCCCCTCGGTCCTGCCATCATTGAATCTACCAGTGAATTTGCAAATTCTGCTTCTTCAACAATCCTCTGTGCATGATGATAAAAAGACTGACCTATTTCTGTTAAGTGTAACTTTCGTGTAGTGCGCTCTAGTAGGCGGACCTTCAATGTTTCTTCAAGTCGAGAGATTCTGCGACTTATATTTGATTTAGGTAGGGATAATGCTTTGCCTGCGTCCGTGAAACTTCCTGCCTGAACGACCTTGGCAAAGACTGCCATATCATTTAGATCCTGCATACTATTCACCATTGTTCTATTTGTGAAACAGTTATTCCCAAAAACCAGCACTTGTTCTACTTGCAATACATTTTATTGTCTCTTTAAACAACAATTAACTTACATCTCAAGGAGGCAAAAATGAACAAACTACAGAGAAACAGTTTACCCAAAGGGGGCTTTGCAGGTGTACGTGAACATCGTCTTATAAAAAGCCCTAAAGCCTTTGGTCCGGATTCAAACAATGATGGTAGTTGGCCTGGAATTGGCAATTTTGTCTATATGGCTGATGCCAGGTTCATTCCTAACGGCGAAACCAAGATGCACAATCACCATGAGGTAGACGTGATATCCGTAGTGGTCGATGGCAGAATATCTCATGAAGGGTCATTGGGACATGGACAGGATCTCGTTGCAAACGATGTACAAGTCCAACGTGCAGGAGGTGAAGGGTTTTCTCATAACGAAATCAACCCTGAAAGTGAGTGGAACAGAATGATTCAGCTCTGGGTATTGCCGGAGGTGTATGGCCAGCCAGCAGATTATAAGGTTTATCGTCCTTTAGCTGATAAACTGACACGTGTATATGGAGGGGGAAATGCCGCCGAAACTTCCTTTGTCTCCCATACAGTAGTTGATGTGGCTTTGCTGGAAGATGGACAACAGGTTCAGGTTGACCGTCCCAGCCTTACCTATATCACCAAAGGAGCTGGTGAGCTTAACGGAGAAACCGTTTCTGAGGGTGATTTGATAAGTAGCGACCAACTACATTTTACTGCGTCAGAAAATACGCAATTCATCGTCGTGCATACGATAGAAATAATCTAGTCAAAATAGCACAAGAGGCAGCAATGCATCGTATGACCCAGGAGGGAGTAAAGGTTTCAACCTGGGCTAGTGTTCTGGCAGAAATCATGAATGACTGGCGAAGTCCCAAGGGGGCAGGAACCAGGGGGAGTGTTGGCTGGGCACCTGAGCTGACAGCTTCTTTTCAAAATAATTATCCCTGGGTGCTACAGCCATGTTCTCTTTGATTTCGGCACCCTATTGTTGAATTGATAAAGAACGGTTACCCCCGTTTTTTAACTTGCTCGATGTA
>JAUVON010000268.1 GCA_030599175.1 Desulfobulbaceae bacterium
AGCATACCTTATCGGGTCCAACTCCACTGATCTAATTGATAATGAAGAAGAGGCGCTGAATAGAATCATAGAAAACCTCTCCCAGAAAATCTATCAAACTACCGTCTCCGGGATACCCAAATTGTGATGGCGTCGTAAAAAGCCCGATCTACTTCGTTGCCATACATTTCTTCTTTTATTCCACCAGCCGGTTTTGATGCTTACCATAGCAGATCTCACCTTTGACTCGCCCTTTTCTCTTGCCCCGTTAGCAGGTTACAGTGACCTCCCATTTCGGTTGCTCTGTAAACGCTATGGCGCAGGATTTTGTGTTTCCGAAATGATCAGCTGTCATGGCTTGAGGTATCAGCAGAAAAAGACTTTGCAGATGCTGGACTCAACAATTGAAGAACAACCTGTCTCCTTCCAGTTGTTCGGCGCTGACCCTGATATCATGGCCGATGCTGCTGAGATTCTCTCGACCTTTTCCCCTGGAATAATCGATATCAATATGGGTTGTCCTGTAAAAAAGGTAACCAAAAATGGGGCAGGTGCAGCATTGATGTCAACTCCTGAACTTGCAGAAAAGATACTTGTCAAAGTTATTTCAAGAACTTCCATTCCTGTCACAGTTAAAATCAGATCCGGTCCAGGTTTAAAAAATGTCAACGCTGTCTCCTTCGCTCAAATGGCTGAAAATACCGGTATATCAGCTATTACGGTTCACGGGCGTACATGGTCCCAGGGCTTTTCAGGGTTGTGTGACAGAAGCATCATAGCTGAAGTTAAACAGGCAGTCTCTATTCCTGTCATTGGAAATGGGGATATTCTAAGCCACGGCGATGGATTGGACATGATGGCCGAAACCGGATGCGACGGCGTGATGATTGGCCGTGGTGCCCTTGGAAACCCATGGATTTTCGGTAAATCAGACAGACCTGATGATCCGGCAACAATTTTAGAGGGTGCCAGGCAGCATATGGAGCTGATGGAGCAGTTTCTTCCGGTCGAAATAATTTTGGGGTATGTAAAAAACCATATCAGCAGGTACTTTAAAACACTCCCCGGCAGTTCTAAAATGCGACAAAAAATCTTTGAATGTAAAACAGTGACAGAATTGAAAAACAGCATCCTGAAAATAAGCTGACACCGCCTGGCTGTTATGAAAGTAATGTGACCGGGAGTCGGAAGGGTGTTGTAAATTATTTTCTGAGTCTTTTTATCTTTTCTAGAAGCTCCTTGCTCTCTGCCTGTATTGATGCAGGCGTATCAGAATTCCGCAGTGCCTTTTTAAAACCCACTTCCGCCGATTTCAATTTCCCTTCATATAAATAATATTTCCCAAGATAATAGGAGGATAAACCAGTCTGGTTTTTATCGGATGCTATCTGCCCTAATTCGAAATATATCTGTGAATATTCAGGGAGATGGTAAGTTACTGTTCGTAAATAAGATTCAGCTTCCGTTAATCGCCCCATCCGATACAGTAGTTTAGCAAGAGTGAAGGTACCATACATATCGGTACTGTCTCTGTGCAAGGCATCTTCAAGACTGTTTTTAGCCTCCTTGAATCGGCCTCCTTCAAACTCAATCACTCCCTTATCAACAAGAAGAATATTTTTCTCCGGGAAATATTCGATAACCTTCTGCAAATGCTCCAGGCCAAGATCGTAGTCATTCTCATTTTTTGATATCTGGGAAAGACCATAGTATGCCATAATTTTATCTAATTCTGATGCCTTTTCATTAGCTATGACACGGTCAAGAGAAATTTTAAAAAGCACACTATCTTTAATCTGGGAAAGAATTCTATATTTAAATCTAAGAAAATCGAAATCATCCGCTACCGAAAATATCTCAACATTTTTTTCTGCATATTCAGCATCAATGAGTGATTCAATATATTGTAATCTCGCCTCAGGATTGGGATGTGTCAAAAGGTATTGAGGTAACTTGTCACTTCTATATCGAGCTATTCTCCTCATGGATTTAAGCATTTTCACCTGCCCGCCGGGATCCCGATCTAAATCTTTCATCCAGCCATAGGCTAGCAGATCAGCTTCCTCCTCATGGAGGCGACTAAAGTGCAAATTGATGGATTGACCGGTGGCCAGAGCACCTGTCAACAAAGCCGGAGCTGCCGCTCCACCAATAGCAAGTGCAGCAATAGCCAGGGCAACTGAAGCTATGCTGCTGTATTTCCCGGTTTCCATCCTTGAAGCCAGATGTCTTTTAACAATATGGCCAATTTCATGGGCGATTACTGAAACAAGCTCATCCTCTGATTTCATTGTTGCAATAAGGCCGGTGTAAAAGAATATAAGACCGGAAGGTGCGGCAAAGGCATTGAACTGCTTGTCGTTAATTACAAAAAAATGGTAATCAAAATATTGAACCCCCGCCACCTCGAGAACACTTTGGCCAACCTTGTTGATATATTGAATAATATCAGGATCATCAACAAGTTCAAAGGCAGAACGGACAGTAAAAAGTAGTTTTTCCCCAAGCTCTCTTTCTTCACCTATTGAAAAAGCTACTGCTGGTGTGATTGTAGAGAACAGGCAAATACCTATAATTACAAGTCCCGCAATAAATTTACATGCCGTTTTTTTCATAATTCTTCACCCATTGCACCATACGTTCCATTCCCTCTTCCGTTGATACGATTGGATGGTAACCAAAATCATTTTGAGCATTATCGTGTAAAAAATAGTGTGATTTCGAGAGCTGTTGTGCAAGAAATCGTGTCATCCGAGGCTCTTTTTCTACTTTAAAGAGCCGATAAATCAACTCAAGCAGAGCACCAACTCTATACGCTGTTGCGAATGATGCAGAACGAGTCACCTCAGAAATACCCACTCTGGAAAAAAAAGAGTTGATCCAGTCCCACAGTACAACCGGTTCCTCCTGACCGATAAAAAATGGTTTTCCTGCAGCAGTTTTGACTGAAGATAAGTTGTCGGCAGCAAGAATATGTGCATAGGCAACATTGTCAACATAGGATATGTCAACCTTATTGTCACCTGAACCAACTATTTTCAGTTTTTTCTCTCTTCCACTTTCAATCAGTCTTGGAATGAGATGCGGATCTCCCGGCCCCCATATCAAATGTGGTCTTATTGCACAGGTAAGCAGGGTTTCGCAGTTAACTGATAAAACCAGCTTTTCAGCCATCATCTTACTTTTTGCATAATTGCAGAGAAAGTGCGTCGCGTATGGAAGAGATTCATCCCCACCCCTGATGTCTTTTTGATCGAATACTACAGAGGGGGTGGAAGTATAAACAAGCCGTGGAATCTTGTTGAGCTGACAGCCGCGTATCACATTTTTCGTTCCAAGCACATTTGTTGTGTAATACTTATCCCATGATCCCCAAATCCCTGCCAGGGCAGCAACATGAAAAACAGTGTCTACACCTTTTGTGGCAGCAATCATGGTTTCAGGATCAGAGATATCTCCCATCAGACATTCTCCACCCATTGCTTCAATGTCAGGGTAATGATTTCTGCCTACAACCCTGCAGGCCACTCCTTTGTCAATCAGCATACGCACGATAGACTTGCCAACAAATCCACCCCCGCCTGTAACGAGAACTTTTTTCAAACCTGAGACAACAGTTTCTTTTGAGCCCATAGTGCAAGTTTTTCACGAAAAATTTTAGCGTTATGCCGAATATCTACAGGAAAACTCTCATGGATCAGAAAAAAGTTAACCTCGCTGGTCAGTTCACTCGATGCAGCAACATTTTTCACCTCCCTTATCAGTTTACCCCTGTCTATTTTCCTTTTATTATGGGGTTCAACTATGATCACGGGGGTTTGATATTCATCATTGTTCCATGAACACCCTACCAATGCAGAACGATAGACACCAGGATGCTCATTGATAATAGCCTCACAGGGAATAGTATAGAGAGTCCTGTTTATCATCTGAACCCGATGGGATTTTCTGCCACAAAACCACAATCTGCACTGATCATCAAGGTAGCCGACATCGCCCATCCGATGCCAGAACTCTTGACCATCCTTTATCTTAGCAAGCAGGGTTTCGGAACGATTGTTCTCGTAACTTCTGGTTACAACATCACCCTTGACCACGATCTCTCCAATGAGGTATGGTGCAAGTTCCATCTCTTTTTTGTAATCGGCTATAGGATCGTCACTAATTTTCAAGATCTTGATTTCAAGCCCCGGCAAAGCCTTACCGACACATGTACCTTTACCTGTTTTACTCTTGGTCCATGTTTCAGCCAATATCTCATTGCCGCTGATCGAGGCAATCGGCAGGCTCTCAGTCGCCCCATAGGGAGTAAAAATTGAAGCATCAGCCGGCAAGATCGATTTTACCCGTTCCAGCAGTTCATAAGGAACTGGTGCGCCGGCCATC
>JAUVON010000227.1 GCA_030599175.1 Desulfobulbaceae bacterium
AGCTTGACAAAATTCCAGAAAAAAAGCTGCAGCAATATTACCGGAGTTGCCTGTTGCACAGTGAGCCAGCAGGGTGCGGGTGTTTCTGACGTTTTCGTCACTGTTACGAAGTGGAGCCAGACTGATACGCAGATTGGTTCCGGTATCTCCGTCAGTAACAGGAAAGACATTGATCTGATCCAGAAGATCTGTCCAGGCAGAAAGATATGCGTAGCCGGCAGCAAAACTTTTTTCGAGAGCACTCATATTTCAAGAAGCTGCGCAATAGTGCGCCAGTCGTATTTACCGTTTTTATTTATCGGAATCCGATCAACTACTTTAATGCGACGGGGCATGGCGTATGGTTCAAGGGCATTGGCCAATGATTTTTTAACCATTTTCGGTTCCACTGTGTTCCCCTGGACCAAAACGCCAATCCGGTGTTCACGACCTCCCTTTTCAGGAAGGGCCAGGGCTACACAGTCATCAACACCTGGTTCACCTTTAATAAGAGTACTGATTTCCTCAAGATCAACCCGTTTACCGCCAACTTTTGTCACAGCGTCGATTCTCCCCTGCAGGGAAAATTTGTCTGTTTCCTCGGCCTCTACCCGGTCATTGGCAGTGAAGAACCCTTTGGTATCAACAGGCAGATCGGGTGAGATATAGGGTGAGCGAACAGCAAGGCGATGGTTTTTAATTTTCCAGTCAATTGTTGTAAAAGGTGTGAAATACTTTTCACCGAGGAACCTGTTTCTCGTCGCTATTCCTCCGGTTTCGGTGGAGCCATATATCTCCTCTATTCCAGTTTTGTTTAACCGGCTGAATGTCTCATTGTCTTTCGCATCAAGCATGCCGGCGGAGGAAACGGCGAGTCTCAATGATATTTTTTTATCACGCAAGGCCCGATAATGGGCGGGGACACTGGCCAGGATTGTGACCTTATTGTCCCGGGCCGCACGGGTAATTTCACCGGGAAAGGATGGTACTTTGTCTACTACAGATGCCGAAGAGATCAGGGGCAGGACAATAGAGAAAAGCAGACCGTAGATATGGTAGGGCGGGATGGTGGCCAGAATGCAGTCGTGTTCTGCTATTTCATAGCGACCGGCCAGGTAAAACCCTTCACTAAAAATATTTCCCGAAGTTTTGAGCCAGATCTGTGGTGAACCTGTGGAACCACCGGTGAAAATTTTCAGTAGTTCCGAGCGGGGTGAGGTGTGGATATTAAGCGGAGCTTCAGCGGTCTTTGTAAGTTGTGGACAAATAACTTCAACCCCTTTGGGGAATTCTCTGTCCAGATCGGAAATAACAGTTGTAAAACCGGTTTCCCGGTGCATTTTGTCGAGGGCCCGGGCAGAAAAAGCATAGGGCAGAAGAAGGGTCGCCCCTCCCCCAAGCGAGGCCAGCAGAGCCGCAGCCATAACTGCTTTGCTGTCTGCGGCAAGACAGACAGCTGTCCTCTGATGCCGGGAGTCTGCTAAGGCGACACGCAACCAGGATGCCATTTTATACACATCACCAAAAGTTGCGCCGAAACGGATAAACTCTTTATCGGGAAATGATGCTCCCCCCAGCAGTTCATCTATATTCTTTTTTATATCGGGTGGATATTCAGCGCGCATTTTCTCGCTTTACCGGTTTGCCAAAAGATTGTCCGGTCAGGCTCCTGTCTCTTGGTCTGAAGGTATTGTCTGCCATCTCTTTTTTAACAACCTGCTTGAACAGTCTGGCCATTTTTATTCGCTGGGGTTCGTCCTGATAAAAGGTATTCCAGGCGTAATCGAGTAGTTCCTGCAATTTCTGTGGGCTCATATTTTTTGGCTGAAATACTACCCGGTCAGCTGAAAAATCATCCCAGTCCCGGGACAGGAGACGATTATTTTTGTTCAGTTCATCATAGGCTTTGGTATGAGGGAAAGGTGTCAGTACGGTAAATTCGGCAAGATCCAGCTCTATCTCAAGAAGGAAATCAATCAACCGTTTAATGGAATCTTCAGTATGGCTGTCAAGGCCGAGCAGGATTGTTCCCTCCACTCCGATTCCATGATCATGATAGCGTTTGATCCGCTCTTTGATATAGTCAGAGGTATCAAAGACTGCCTGGTACACATACCAGGCTCCCGCCTGTGCTGCCAGATCAAGAACCTCAGGATTATCTTCAATGGGATGAGAGCACCAGTTCTTTTTCAGCGGAATCATCTCCCTGAAGAGATCCATTTCCCATTTGGTATTCTGGGCCAGGGAGTTATCGACAATAAAGAGCCGGTTATTGTCAATACCGGCGATCTCGGCCACCGCCTTATCGATGGGGCGTGGTCGAAAGACTCTTCCTCCGAGGTAGGAGACGGCACAGGGGTAACAGTTAAAACGGCAGCCTCTTGAAGCATGCACCAGATCTACCATCTGCACGCCTTTGAAGTTGTAGAGTTTGCGGTTGAGGATATCTCTTCTCGCCGGGCCTACCAGATCGATATCGGGTCTTTTGTTGAGAAAATCATAGCATGGCTGCAATCTGTCATGGTTGAAATCAGAGAGAACCTGCTCCATTCTCCCTTCCGTTTCACCGAGAAAAACTGAATCTGCATGTTCCATGGTTTCTTCAGCATGGAGCATGGTTGCAATACCGCCAAAAATAACCTTAATTCCTCTCTTGCGGTAGTTATCAGCAATTTCCCAGCCCCTTTTTACCTGGACTGTGAGCATCATTGAGATGCCGACGAAGTCGACATCGTCGTCAAAATCGATGGTTTCCAGATTTTCATCAATAAAATCGATATCAATATTGTCAGGAAGTGTCGCGGCAAAAACCACGGGGCCGTGGGGGGGCAGATGAAATTCTGTCTGCCTGCTCAGCTTGGCCCATTTAGGATAGATAAGTTTAAATTTCATCAAAGTTTATCAGCGCGTATCAGTGTCATTTTAAGAGTATAGCCGGTTTGGCCGTAGCTGTTAAGCTCAAGATATTCAGGAACCTGAGCAGAGCCGTTGGTTCTGCATGATCTTCCTGCAATCGAACGATCCAGGGTCATCTCTGAATTGTAAATATTAATCTGCCAGCAGTCATCCGCTTCAGGGAGGACATCTATAACCCTGCCCATGTTATCAGCATACCGGCATACAGCTGTTGCTCCGGGGATTTGCCCTGTCTGCATATTCCCGCCGGTCGGAGGTTGAAAAATTGCCCGCAGATCCTGCATCAACCCTTCTGCAAACAGGGGATTGTCGAATGGAGGAACTGCCCGCCGGATTTCCAGCCCCTTTTCCTCTTCGTAGGCTGCCTCAAAAAGTGTGAGCCCTTCAATGGTGACCAGGGCACAATCAATCGTATTTCTGCTGAGGCTGGTAACACCGATAACAGCAGTGCCGGAACCGTTTTTCATGCTGAAGTCGATGGCGTGGATAAACTGCCATTTGCCCCGGGGGAAGACAGCTGCAGAACAGGACGTTTCCTCCATGGCTGGCGCGGGTGACAAATTCGGAAGGAGCCTCTGTTTTTCCACAGCACAGCCGGTAAGCAGGACCATCATGGCAGACAGGCAGAAGATGTGCAGCTTCATTTTTGGCTGAAAAGGGAGGCGGGGATATTTTTGTTGATAACGGCATTACTGAAGGTCATCCTGGTGTAAGAGTCAGTACCTTCAAAAATCGTTATAGTGTCAAGGATTCCTCTTTGATCTGCAAGTTTAAGTTCAATACTGCTGATGAGACCGGCGAGGGTTTGATCCCTGGGTTTGAGCAGGATAGTTTTTTCGTCAGGAAAAGATGCTGTGAACATCTCATTTTCTCTAAATCGCCCCTCAAGCCAGTTGCTGATTTCACCCAGCATAAACTGCATGGAGTCAACCCCCATTCCCCGTTGTTCTGTGAACTGACCGTCTGTTTTGGTATATTTGTTCAATTTACCGTTGTGCATGAGCATGATGGATGGTACAGGGGTGAGGTATTCCCAACGCAGTGAGCGGGGCGCCTGAAAGGCAAAAAAACCGGTAGAGATCAGTGGTCGTACAAGTATTTTCAGATGCTTTTCCTGGACAAAATCAGCCCGAATTGAATGCAGGTGAACTTGATTCCTGTCAGCAGAGCCGAAAGAGGCCAGGGGAGTGAAGATAAAGAGGCAGAAGGCAATGAGCAGAGTGTGCAGCTTCATTAAAACATCCCGCCGTTCACTGATATTATCTGGCCGGTCAGATAGGAAGCCGCATCGGAGCAGAGAAAACCTACCACCCGGGCAACCTCTTCAGGCTTGCCGATGCGGGCCATGGGGATCATGGCTTTGATCTGATCTTTTGGTACATCCCTGATCATATCTGTTTCAATAAGGCCCGGGGCCACTACGTTGATCCGGATGCCGAGCCGGGCAACCTCAGAGGCAACTGCTCTGCTGGCACCATTCAAACCGGCCTTGGCTGCTGAGTAGTTGGCCTGACCCCGGTTGGCCATAAGAGAGCTGGCGGAAGAGATGGAAACAATGGCTCCTTTTCGTCTGCGCACCATTTTTTCAATTACGGGTCGGGTCATATTGTAAAAGCCGTGCAGGCTGGTATCAATCACAGACTGCCAGTTATGTTGAGACATCATCATAAATAAACCATCTGCTATGATGCCGGCGTTATTGATCAGAACAGCAATGCTGCCCAGCCGTTCTGCAATATCCTCAACCACCTTCTCGGTAACCGCCATGTCCCTTACATCAAACTGATAAATTTCTCCCTGACTGCCAGCATCTCTGACTTCTGTCAGGGTCTGCTCCGCACCCCTTTTGTCCCCCATGTAGTTGATAACGATGTAATAACCGGCTTGGGCCAGCTCCACACAGATTGCCCTGCCTATTCCTTTACTGCCTCCGGTTACTATGGCAATCTGCTGTTCGGTTTTTTCCGTCATTCTGTTTTATGCCTGGAAGAGCTGCAGTGTGATTCTGCCTATAAGTTTATTGTCCATGGTCTGTTCACAGAATACCACCCGCAGATTTTCAAAATTGTATCTGTTTTCGGCATTGGTGATAATGTCGCTGCCCAGGGGCAGATAGTCAATAAAGAATTCAGCTTTTTTA
>JAUVON010000329.1 GCA_030599175.1 Desulfobulbaceae bacterium
CGATACCATTATGAGTTGAATTTCCTTTCCCACTCATACTCCTTGCCAGTGACAGTATCTTCCATCCTTCGTATTCTTCTTTCCAGATTTGAGAACTTTTTTCTTAACCTGTGGGCGGCATTTTTGGGCGAATGGACATAGCTGTCGTAGAATTCATACTCTTCATCACTTTGAATGGGGCGTATCGGCTCCGGTTTCATAAAAAAAGCCGCTGCCAGATAAATGCCGATTACCGGCCAGAAGCCGCTGAGCATAAAGGTGATGACCATTGCCATTCTCACCCAGAATACTGAAAAATTAAAATGTTCTGCAATTCCCCGGCATACACCCAGGAAAACACCCGCTCTTGAGCGGTAGATACCGCGTTTATTATCGTATTTATTCATTTTTTATCCCTATCCCTTCTCTGGTTGTCCATCAGGATTGTCTCGAGGGACTCGATTCGTTTTTCCATCTTATCCAGTCCCTGATAAATCTCCTGAATAACCATAGCCTCTTCTGATTGACTTGTGCCTCCGGTGATCCGGTTGTTGCGGGTTTTGATTATAATCAAAACCGTTCCGCAGATAAGTGCTGCCATTGCCAGAAGCGAGCCGAAGACCATGGCGACAATGATTATGGTGCCCATATTAGTTTGCTCCAAGTCCAAGTTCCAGTTTTTACGACGCCGTCAAGTTTATTCATCATTATCATTACTGTATTGAGCAGCCTTCATCTTTGCAAGCTCATTTTCAATCTCTTCATCGGTTGCCAGATCTTCAAAATGTTCTTCAAGAGTGGGCTTTCTTTTTATATTCACCAGATCCGCTTCCGCTTCCATCTGTTCAATTCGGCTTTCGAGTTTATCAAAGCGAACCATGGTGTCACTGCTGTTGCTTCTCCTGATCTCTTCCTGGGCTCTTTTTTTACCGTTTGCCCGTTTATGTCGTTGAATGAGTGTTCTCTTCTTTTCCTTTGCATTATTCAACTTATTTTCAAGTTCAACAATATCTTCCTTGTACTGCTCGATGAGGCCGCTATGCTCGTTTATCTCATTATCGAGAGACTCGGCAACCTGTGAATAGCGTCTTTTTTCAGTAAGGGCCTCTCGGGCCAGGTCGTCCCTACCTTTACTGACGGCAAGTTCTGCCCGGTCAGCCCAGAGGTTTCTTTTGTCAGTGATCTCTTCAGCCTTCCGCTCGATCTTTTTTTGGCCCGCAATGACCCCCGCACAGGAAGATTTGAGCTCAATCAGCGTGTCTTCCATTTCATGTATCATCAGTTTAATCATTTTTTCAGGATCTTCAGCTCTTTCGAGCATTGAATTCATGTTTGCGCTGACGATATCTCTAAAACGTGTGAAAATTCCCATAATATCCCTCCAGAGAGATTTTGTTTTAATATTCTTTGTATACAGCATTAACCATGCCTGTTTTATAAAATTGAGGAAAAGTCTACTGTTTCAGGGGGATACATTGTTTTAATAAGATATAGTCAACGGTAAAAATAACTCTTATATGGTATATATTACTCAAAAATGGTTAAATACACTAGATAGTGTGGGGTGCGAGGTTCAGAGACACAGTATTTCGTAGTTTTCATACGGAGGAGTTGCCATGGTACGTTTATCCCAGGGAGAAGCCTTAGGTCAGTCTGAGGCTTTCCTTGATTTTCAGGAACGGTTGTCGCGGGTAGCGCCGGTGGATAGGCCTGTATTGTTGATTGGAGAGAGAGGGACAGGTAAGGAACTGGCAGCCAATCGGTTGCATTTTTTGTCAAAGCGATGGGAGAAACCTTTTATAACCCTCAACTGTGCAACGTTATCACCTTCTCTTATTGAGTCAGAGCTGTTTGGTCATGAAAAAGGGGCATTTACCGGTGCCGAGAGCAGGCGACCCGGGCGGTTTGAAATAGCCGATGGCGGAACACTCTTTCTCGATGAAATCGGATCTGTTCCCCTGGAGGCCCAGGAAAAAATTCTGCGGGTAGTTGAATACGGCTCATTTGAACGGGTTGGCAGTTCTAAGTCGGTCGACGTAGATGTTCGAATTATCGGGGCTACAAACATGGATCTATTAGCAATGGCCGATAGAGAAGATTTCAAACGAGACCTGCTGGACCGGCTTTCTTTTGAGGTGCTCTTTCTTCCACCCCTGCGATATCGGGGGGAAGATGTGATGCTTCTGGCAAATCATTTCGCTGAAAGGATTGCTTATGAACTTGGTAGAGACGAACTCCCGGTTTTTACCAGGAATACACTGAAAGCGCTGGAGGCACATAGCTGGAAGGGCAATGTTCGTGAATTGAAAAATGTAGTTGAGCGCGCCGTGTATCGATCAGATGATCATCTAATTGACGAGATTGTTTTCGATCCCTTCAGTTCTCCATACAGCACTCTGTTGCAAGAAGGAGAAAACAGCTGCAGGAAGCTTGTGGAAACCCGCAATCCGGAGACTGAAAAGAAAATTATCCCGTTTAAAACTGCAGTGAAGAGTCTGGAAATTGAACTGATAAAGAAGGCCTTGACACTGGCCCGTCATAATCAGAAAAAAGCCGCTTCATATACCGGGCTAACCTATGATCAGTTTCGAGGCCTGATCCGTAAGTACAGAAAAGAGCTGGAGGAGATCAGCTCTTTTTGACCACAAGTCCACCACTGGCTATCCATGCTGGTATAGTCTCTGTTTCGGCCAGTAGTTCTTACACCTGATGGTGCTGGAGTTTTTCTACACCAATCAAGCTGCAGGTTTTGTCATCGAGCTTGGTAACCATACCGATACGGATACGCTGCAGTTTGGTCATCATCGAGAGAGCCGTACCGCCGTTGCCCTCATAATTGCGGCTGAGCTGCTTAAAAGCCTTTGCATAGTCTCCCATTTCAAACCAGGGAAGAAAGGTGGTTGAGCCAATACCGTCACAACATTCACCGTAAAAAATCAGCCTGCCGCCGTCTTTGACAAACATTGACGCATTATGGATTGCCTTGTGGCTCTGGATGAAATTGATATCCTTTGGAAAACCTCCTGCAGAGGCCACAACCAGATCAAATCTTTCAGATTGCACTTCACAATTGCTGCCATGCATGGTGCATCCCTTTTCATAGATTTCCCAGCTGTTACCAAACAACATGTCGCTAATTTGTCCATGGGAATCGAGGATACCGTGGATGGCCAGATCCGCAGGTTTTTTTGATGCTATCTCAAAGAGATCTTCGGCAAGAGGGTTGTTTCTTATAATGCCTGGTTGACAGTCGGGTGAAAGGGTTTTCTGCACGGTATCAAGATAGAGACCGTGGTTTTTATAAATCGCCTGCCGTTCGCCACAGCCGGGAAAAAGGAGCTTTCGGCCACCTCCGTATCCGGCAAAATAGTGGTGTACAATGGGACCCATGGTAATTACTGCACTGGCCTCCATAAGGTCACGCCGAA
>JAUVON010000184.1 GCA_030599175.1 Desulfobulbaceae bacterium
AGTATTTTGAAGGCTGTCTGCCTGTTGAGGTTATTCGCTCCCGCGGAGACGATACCCTGCGTTTCGGGCCAATGAAACCTGTCGGTCTGGAGGATCCAAAAACAGGAAAAACTCCATATGCCGTAGTTCAGCTGAGGAAAGAAACCAGACAGGAAACCACATACAATATGGTCGGTTTCCAGACAAAACTTACCTATAGCGAACAAAAACGAATATTCAGACTCATTCCCGGAATGGAGAAGGTTGAATTTGCCAGGCTGGGATCTATCCACAGAAATACCTTTATCTGCGCGCCTGAACTTCTGCAACCAACCCTGCAATTCAAAACCCGCCCCGACCTGCTCCTGGCTGGTCAATTATCAGGGGTTGAAGGATATATAGAGTCTGCTGCCATGGGATTGCTGGCCGGAATCAACTCTGCCCGCCTGGTTCAGGGAGGCATACCTGTCGTCCCACCACCGGAGACTGCTCTCGGCGCTCTCATTTGCCATTTAACTGAGAGTGAACCGAAAAAATTCCAGCCGTCTAATATCAATTTTGGCCTCTTCCCGCCCTGGGAGAAAAAGGTGCCGAAAAAACTCAGAGGAAAGATACGTGCAGAGAAGGGACTTGAGGCACTGCAACGGTGGATGACGGAGGAGGAGCTTTAGATTAACTGCTCCCTTAACCCCCAATAAGGATATTCCACATGGTAATCTGCCACCGGTCCCGGGCTATGTTCCCTGCTTGCAACAAGCCATAAGCGGTTGCTTCTGGGGAAGCCTGGTTCGATCTCTCCGGTTGCAGGCGAGGGACTAAGAACCAGGGCATTATCGGCACTGTATTCAATATCTCCGGATCCTTTAAAGATACCAAGATGCGGCTCTTCGTCGTAGGATCCGGCTAAGCCCCTGGTAAGCTCAGAGATCACCAGAAAAGAGACATGCAGCTCATCACGAATCGATTCAAGTTGACGGAGCCAGGCATCAATACCGGTTCGCCGCTCAGAAAAGTCTTTAAACGGCAACTTATGTAAACTGTCAATCACTACAACGGTATATTCGTTTCCGGTTTCATGACGAATAAAATCTATGTGTTTACGCATCAAGGCGGGATTCACCTTTCTATCATTGATTACCCTCAAAAATTTAAACATCTGCTGGAGACTGCTGCATGCTGAATCATAGCGTTTGCTTACCTCTTCTACATCTCTCATACCTTTTAATTCAGGGGTTGAGAGTTTGCTCAGTCTGCTCAGGGTACGCTGGTAGATCTTCTGTCTCCCGTTTTCGAAATCGTAATAGAGGACAGGTATTTTCCTTAGAGCCATCTCGGTTGCAATCTGAATCATAAAGGTAGACTTACCAACCTTGGGAGCACCTCCAACGACATTAAGCCCATGTATACCACCAAGGGCTGTATCCAGTAAGGGAAATCCCGATGAGAGTTTGAGATACTCCTCTCCCTGCTCTTTAACAAGATTCTCTAAAAACAGGCTATATTCCCGTTTTGGTGTGGCAAATGGGGAAAATGATCTCGACCCTTTAACCATGGCACTGACTTCTCTGGCAAATCCCTTGCCGGAATCTTTTGCCAGTTGCCAGAAAGAGTATTTGGTCGGTGAATGAGCAGGCCAATAGAGGATTCTCGCCTTAAACCCCAGGCGTGACGCCAGATTTTTGGCGGCAAGTTCAGCTTCAGGAATATTTGTTATAACAATGAAGATGTTTTTCAGATGAACAAACGGTTCAGAGGAGAGCTTTTCCAAACCGTTGTAATGAGATACAGCTACTCCAGGAAACCCGAGCTGTTTCAGGGTCAACAGGTTTTCTTCACCCTCACAGATAAAGAGAGTCCCCTGTTCGCATCGCTTAATATCCTGGAGATTGAACAGGTTGTAGGGTTCGATACTGAAACTTTCGTTTCCATGCCAAAAATAATCTTCCGGACGATCAGGATAGATGCAACGGGCGGAATAACAGTTGCCGTCTTCCTGTCGATAAGGGTAGACAATATACCTGCCATTAAACCCGATCTGCATCTCCCGCAGAGTAGCCTCCGTCACACCGGCAGCTGCAAATTGATTTATCAGGCGGGGAGTAATGCGATCTCTATACTGCCGGATTTCATCATTAATGTTTTCAATGGGATATTCAGGCTGAACAGTTATTTTATCCTGGTCAGGAACAAAACCGGGAACTTCATCCAGAGGAATCCCGGCAATATGGGCAAACCAAAGGACAAATCCTCCGGGGACACAACGATTCAGGCAGCGAAAATAACCATAAAAGAAGCCCTCCCTATTCAAATAAACAACAATTCGGCCACTCTTAAAACCATGCTCGCTGCAAAATGGACAATCAGCATTAAAGATCTTCTGATCCTGATACTCACCCTGCAGATGTTTGGAGTAAAAGCGCGCTATGGAATCATCACCATTAGCCATAAAAGACCCTGTTATATTTCATTCCAACTGTAAACACCTGCTATCAATCAACCTTTGATTGTCCCTGAATCGCCAATAATATTTCATTAAACTGCAGACTACTGATTGCCGTTTCAAACTTGACATGAACGGAATATTCATTTCCCGAGTCATGATTCTCTTTCACAGCTAAAATATCACCTGTAATTCCAACTATTTGCCCGTCATCATCACCGAAAGGCATCATTATTTTCACCTTCCTTCCAAGAATCAGTCGAGCATTTTCTTTTTTCAGTATTTCCAGCCAGTAAGAAACGCCACCATGGGAAATATCAAAAAGATCCGCCTCCGAACTCACCCCGGTGGTCTGACCACTGTTATCCAGCAAAAGCGTATCAACTCGTCCGGAAATTTGATGGCGCTCATGCATTCGACGATCCTGTGCAGATTTGCTGAGGATGTCTTCAATACTCTCAAACCTGAGACAAAAATCACGCAGCTTTTGTTCCAGACCGGGAAAATCCTCTCTCCATTGACGCATTTTTTCAAGCCTGAGTAGAGAAATTTCGGTAATACCAACACTGGCAACTGAAATGGTCCAGACGGAGGCATCAAAAAAAGAACCGGCACCAATAATTTCACCTTTACCCAGGGTTTTGATGAGAACCCTATTACCCTTATCCCGAAAAAACAGCTTCACTTTTCCGGAATTAATCAAATAAAGAGAGGTTTGAAGTGCTCCCTGGTGCACTACTATTTCCTCATTTTCATATTTTTTATGCTGCAGGGAATGATACAGAGAGTTAAATTCATCCGTCGTCAGGAATTCATAGAGCTTGCTCCAGATTTCCAGATGAGTTTTATCTATCACATCTTTCCTGTGAGAGATAATTTCTGCTGCACGGATTATATCGCCAAGAGCAGTTTCATTAATGTCAATGAGCCATTCCCTCAACTTTTCAGCCTGAACAAAATTTCTGGTCTGTGTTGTGTGTGCAATCAACTCAACAAGCTGCTTCCTCGCCTGTTCTTCTTCTCCTCTACCCAAAAGCATCCGGATGGCCTGTTCCTCAGCAAGTCCTGTAATTATTCTTTGACCGGGTGAAGTCTTCCCTCTTTTTACAGCCTGTCTGATGGCATTTTTGCGTAACTGACTCGCCTGCACATGCCATTTTTTATCTTTCTTCTGATCATTTTCCAGAATGTTTATCGCCTTTTCTGCTTCAGCCCAGACAATATCTGAAATTTTTCTGGCACTCCGCCGACCACGATTCTTTAGAAATCCCTGCACTGCTTTGACAGCAGCCGGGCTGGAGCACCCACTCAGGGTCTCCAGCAGTTGAACCAGCAGAGAATTTCTGTTCTTTTCACTGAAATTTTCATGTTCGGCCAACAATTTTACCAGATGGCCTGTAACTTCGGGATCACAAAACCTTACCAGGGCACTGATAATCTCAATTTTAATCAGCTCCGAAGAGTCATCAAGAGCCATCAGCAGAAGTTTCTTTCTTCTCTTTCCAGCAATTTTATACAAGCAGAGAAATGCCTCCCGCTGAACACGAAAATCCTCATGGGTTAAATATGGCAGAACTGCTTCCCCATCTTTCTCTCCACCGGTTTCAGCTAGTAGTTTCAACAGGTTAGACTTGCCGCTCCACGCCATATGCTCATTTATCCGTTCCAGAACAATCTCTGCGACGAACTGATCACTGGAGGTCAAAAGATCGATAATCTTGAAGCGATGCTCAAAATCCTGAGCCTCTATCAGAGATTCCACCAAAAATCTAGATGCCACGGGACCCTGCCAGATAAGCCTGTTGCTGAGCACATCATTGCGGGGATCCAAAAAACATTTATTAAGGAGTTCCGGCAAACTCGACCTCTGTATCCCTCTGTCCTGTGCATGCCCTGCAATATCTCGCGAGATTGAACTTTTCCGCAACGTCCCGGAACGAATCTGATGAAACAGACTGAGTATAGCATCCCCTCGGGCCTCGTCTCCGTTCTGCCAGTAATGCTGCATTGCACGCTCAAGCAAAACAACAGCTCTTTCAAAGAGCCTGTCACTCCTCTCCGTCTCCCTGATCCATTTAAACAGTCTATGCAGCAACGGATCAGCATAGTTCCACTCATTTTCGGAAACGAAATTTTCACTGATTAAGATTAGCGAATTGATGAGTTGAGTTCGATCGGTGGTTTCACCGGTATCCAATTGATTCACCAGCTTTTGCAAAAGAGTTTCCAGATGAGAATGGTCAGCAGAGTGCGCAATCTGGCTGACAACACCTGGAAGATGCTCCAAAAGCTCAGCGCTTTGCAAATTGGAAACATTTCCCTGCATTATTCCCTTAATCCCAGCTTGAATACGCTGTTTTCTCCTCTCTTGTTCACCTTCATGAAGAAGTCTTTTTGCCTTCTCGGAACTAACAAATTGCTTTCCTTTCTCAGTATTCATCAGCCGCAAAAGAACCCTTTTGATCACCTGCGCCATGGGCGATTGATCACCTTCTTTCAAATTTATCTTCGCTAACTGATCCTGGAGAAGAAGAATGATACTCCCTAAAGTTTCGGTATTGAGTAGGGCTAGCTGTGCATCATAAAGATTTTGCCCAAACCCGTCAGGATACTCCTGCAACATGAGAACAGAGAGTGCCGGCGATCTGAGATTATCCACCAGCACATTGCCAAGCCCGGAAGCGACATAACTGCGATCCTCATGCGCTATGAACTCTTCACTACGATTGAGAATTTGAGGAAAAAGATCAGATCGGTACATCATCTTTTTTTTCTGGAGTTCACGGAGAATATATCCGATTCCTGCCGTGAGAAGATCAACAGCCTCATCTTCATTTTCAAAACTGCTTACCAGCTTTTCCCTGACATCAAGGCTGTTATCCTTGCCGAACAGATAGGCAAGAAGTTCCGATTGAACTTTAAATACTTTTTTTGATGTGGATCCATGTCCTACAGGAACAGCGGTTTCTCGAGTAACAGCCTGATCCGGTTCTGGAAAAAAACTGCTCAGACCCAGGCTGGTAATATACTCAATCCCCCCTCCTTCTTTATGAATTTTATTAATTTTAGCGTTAAAAATTGAAATAATCTGCCCAAAAGCAAATTTGTCCATGGAGGAATCAATCAACAATCTATTAACCCCGAGACTTTCCATCTGTCTGTAAACAATAAGATTGGAAAAAGAGGAAAGAGTGTCCTCCTCCAGAGGAAAACGACCCAGAAAGGGCTGCCTGTTTTTCAGAGAAACCTCCAGTTTCCCGTAGCGGGTGAGAAAATGGCGCAACGCTTTATATCCAAGTTCAACCGCACTGGCCACCTGGGGAGCAGCTGGAGGATAGAGGCGACTCGTCACAATTGCGTTATTAAAAGACCGGAGTGCTTCGATTCCATCTTTCTGCGGCTCAATTTGACTCATTCATTTACTCCGTTATGTAAAACACTACGCCTTGTATATCGAACTTCTGGAAGTCTACGCTTATCGGACTTAGCCATCTTAACCTTTGAATGACCTTTTTACGA
>JAUVON010000174.1 GCA_030599175.1 Desulfobulbaceae bacterium
TCATTCAAAAATTTGCTTTAAAGGTGAAAATATATTGACTTTGCGGCGGAGGCATGATACCAAATCCTTTTGTATAGTAATGCATTGTGACTCTGTAATTTCAAGGTGAACAAAATGTCAGATGTTAAGCGGGAATTTGTTCATCTTTTAGCAAATTATGGTCATATCGGATTTACTTTTGCGGCTGCAATTGTTATCGGACTGGGTGGCGGGATCTACCTGGATCAGAAAGTTTTTGATGGGCGAACTGCACCGTGGTTCACTTTTATAGGATTGGCGTTTGGTATTGCTGCTGGATATAAATCTCTGTTTGAAATTATCTGGCGTAATAATAAGAGTCATAAAGAGTCGGATAAAGAGGAGTAGGTGACTGGTGATGCTTTGACTCTGCAGGAAATGCAAGGTGTGTGTTGGATCGTCCTGGTATTTCTTACGCTTGGGTCTTTTTTTCTTGTTTCGGTCTCTTTTGCCTGGTCGGTATTGGCCGGGGGGGTTATTTCAAATATTAGCTTTCTGGTATCCCAGAAAGATATAAAGGGATTTGTTGAGTCGGTAACGTCTTACCCGGAACTTGAAGGGAGGGAGGCCAAAGCGAAAGAGGGTCAGAAAGGATATTTGTTGAAATTCTGGCTGCGTATTGCAATTATTGGTGTTGTTCTGCTTCTGCTTATTAAAAGTGGAGTAGTCAATATCTTTGGACTAATTTTAGGGTTGTCAACGGTAGTGTTGGCAGTTACGTTCATTTCTCTGGATGTAATAAGGCGCTACTATTCAAGCGGGAGGAGGTAAAAAGGGTTATGGAACATCCGATATTATTTATTTCAATCATTTTGGAAAAGCTGGGGTTGCCTGTTCCTCACGGACCCGTAGGGCATACGTTTATTGAACAGTTGTGTGAGCCATATATGACATACACCTGGTTTGTTATGGCATTTCTTTTATTTGTGACCAAGTTGACTCTTGGAAATCTGGAGATGATACCAGGCAAAGGCCAGAATTTCTGGGAACTTGTTGTTGGTGGAATGGATAGCTTCTTCGTGGAGAATATGGGAAGGGAAATGGCCGATAAACTGTTTCCCATGATTGCAACCTTTGGTCTCTACATTCTGGTTGCAAATATGATTGGTTTGATTCCGGGATTCATGTCTCCTACTTCAAGTATCAATACTACTCTTGCATTAACAATTATGGTGTGGATTACCCACCATATCATAGGGTTTCGTGCCAACGGTTGGAACTATTACAAACACTTTATCGGACCTGTATGGTGGCTTATCCCCCTCCTCTTGCCGATAGAAATCATCAGTAACTTTGCCAGGTTGATCTCTCTCTCTATTCGACTTTTCGGTAATATCATGGCGAAGGAAACTTTGCTTGCAATCCTTTTCATGCTTGCAGGGGCATTTTTTGCGCCACTGCCGATTATGATGCTTGGTGTACTCGTTTCTGTTGTACAGGCAATGGTATTTGTTCTCTTGACTGTGGTGTATTGTTCTCAGGCCCAGGAGGCTGCTCATTAAAAAAAACAGGCTGAAGGAATTTAGGCTATCAGGAGAAGGCAAGTTTTTGCTAACAGCTTATATGTCCGAACTAACCTGAATAATAAGTAATAATGATGTAGTTTTTTATAAAGAAAAAGAAGAAGGCCAAATATTAATTTCAATTTAAGGAGAAGGAAATGGAAGGAAATCTTCAATTAGCTCTTATCTGTGTGGGTGCAGCTCTGTCAATCGGTCTTGCCGGACTTGGTGCTGGTATTGGTATCGGTTCTGTTGGTAACGGCGCCTGTCAGGGTCTTGCCAGAAATCCGGAAGTTCAGCCTAAGCTGATGGTATTCATGATTCTCGGTATGGCTCTCGCTGAATCTGTAGCTATTTACGGACTTGTTATCTCACTGATTCTTCTTTATGCTAACCCGCTGTTAGGATAAGACTGAGAGATACAGCGATTGCGTTTTAATCGTGTGAAAGGGGCTGCAGAGAAATCTGCAGCCCCTTTTTAATTAACACCCGTGAAATGAATTCCACAACGATGACACCGATACGCTGTTATGAAAGTAATGTAACCGGGATTCGGAGGAGTGTCGCCAAACGTCCTCGCAGGCTGTGGATAGTTGTGTCAACACTCCTCCGAATCCCTCCCTACCAGGGGAGTAAGCAGGACTTTCATATTAAAAAGATATATTATCTCACCTCAGAGAAGGGAAGCGTTTGTTTTTTCTCTGTGCTCTCTGTGTCCTCTGTGGTTTACGAGTTCTTTTTTATGAATGAATTTTAAAGGCATTAATGAACAGAACAGAAGATTCCAATATCCTGATACATCCCCGCCGGGGTAAAAAGGAAAAATCTATTCCGGATACCGGCTTTCTGCTTGTTAATCCGTCTGAAGCTGAGAAAACTCATACCATATACAGGCAAGCCGGGGCTGAATCCCGTTATCTCTTTAACTCCGGACTCTCCATCGTCAAAGACAATTCCAGCTTTATTGCCGGGCCGTCAATTGGTGCACCCATGGCTGTGATGACCATGGAGAAACTCATTGCATTGGGAGCCAAAAACATTATTCTTTTTGGCTGGTGTGGCGCGATTTCCAAAACAATGTGTGTCGGGGATCTTCTGTTGCCGGATTCAGCAATGTCAGGAGAGGGCACTTCCCCATATTATGAAAGCAATTCGGTGATAGAACCTTCTCAGAGATTAAATGAACGGCTGGAATCTTTTTTCAAGGGGCAGGGTGTTCGGTTTAAAAGAGGATGTGTCTGGTCAACAGATGCTATTTACCGGGAAAACAGGAAACTGCTTCAACAGCTGAGGAATGAGAAAAATGTCTCTGCTGTCGATATGGAATTTTCTGCTCTCTGTTCCGTTGCGATGTTTCGTGGGATTCAATTCTCTGCATTGCTTATGGTCTCCGATGAGTTATGGGGAGAATCATGGAGGCCCGGCTTTTCATCTAAAAATTTCAAAGCACAGTGTAAGCATAACCTGAGCCTGCTTCTTGACTTTGCCAACAACAAACAAACCTGAAATGTTACGATTTAACCTGATTAGTCTTGGCTGTGCGAAAAACCTGGTGGATTCCGAGGTAATGCTTGGCTCCATGAACGTAAACGGGTGGGAACATGTCGAATCACCCGAAGATGCTGATCTTCTCTTGCTCAATACCTGCGGTTTTATCCAGCCTGCAGTCGAGGAGGCTATTGATGAGATACTTGAGCTTGTCAAAATAAAAGAGCAGTTTCCTACGAAAAAACTCGTTGTGACAGGTTGTCTTGTGCAGCGATACAAGGAGAAACTTGGAGAGGATCTGCCCGAAGTTGATCTTTTTGTCGGAACAGAGGGGGCAGGTGACATTGCTCAACTGATCGCGCCATTATTTAAAGGTGAAATCAGCAACCGAGTCGTTTTGCCGGAAAGAGTTTTAATGGACAGCTCGCTTCCAAGGATTGTGTCAGCACCACATTTCAGGGCCTGGCTGAAAATTACCGAGGGGTGTAACAACAGGTGTGCCTATTGCATGATTCCTTCAATTCGCGGTAATCTTCGCAGCAGACAAATAGATGATCTTGTTTATGAATCTGTGAGACTTGAACAGCAAGGTGTGAAAGAGCTTTCTCTCATCGCCCAGGATAGTACTGCCTATGGAGATGACCTTGGTCCGGAGATCAACATTGTTTCTCTTCTCAGAGAGTTGCTGAAGAAGACGTCGATCCCGTGGATCCGCCTGCTTTATCTTTACCCATCAGGTCTATCTGATGATCTTCTCCAACTTATGGCGGATAACCCCAGAATCGTTCCCTACCTCGATATCCCTTTTCAACATGTCAGTGACAGGGTACTGCACCAGATGAATCGCAGGTATACTTCTGAGGCACTTTACAACCTTTTGGTGAGGGTTCGGGATCATGTCCCCGACGTTGCAATCAGAACCACTTTTCTTGTCGGGTTTCCGGGGGAGTCTGAACAGGAGTTTCTGGAAATTGAATCTTTTCTCAGGCAGGTCAGAATTGATCATGTAGGAGTTTTTACATATGCCAATGAGGAGGGCTGCCCGTCGGAAGGTTTGACAGGTCAACTGCCGGAGGGTGAGAAACAGAGGAGGTGTGACCATCTTCTCACAGTTCAGTTTGTTCTTTCAAAAGAAATTCAGAAAAAATATATAGGGAAGGTGGAATCAGTCCTTGTGGAGGGGGTCAACCGGGAAACAGATCTGCTGCTTGAGGGGAGAACCAGATTCCAGGCACCGGAGGTGGATGGCTGTGTCCATATAAATGATGGTATTGCCAATCCTGGTGATATTGTCCAGGTGAAAATTTGCGAGACACAAATTTATGATCTGGTTGGGGGAATTGTCTGACTGTGCCTCTCTTTTCCCAGGCTCAATTCGATAAAAAAGTGCACATTCCTGCAACTTGCAGGCATGTGCACTAATCAGGCAGACAGGTGGAGAAGTTACTAATTCTTATTGGCGTTTACCTTCTCTCGCAAGTCTTTCCCCACTTTGAAAAAAGGCAGTTTTTTCGGTTTTACAAGGATCTTCTTGCCGGTTTTTGGATTTCGACCTTCGTATGAATTGTATTTCTTGATTATAAAACTACCAAAACCCCGGATTTCAATACTTTCCCCCCTGGCCAGCGCCTCTGTCATAGTTTCTATTATCGTAGTGGTGATTGCGGCTGCTTCACGGTGAGGTATGTTAATTTCCTGTGCCAATGCCTCAATGAGCTCTGATTTGTTCATACTCGACTCCTGTCTCCGAAAATGAAATTATGATTTACGCCTCAATACTGAAATAGTTACAAAAAATCCATGAAGTTCAAACCTTATCGGAAAAACCTAAGGTTATCTGAACCCTTTTTTTATGGAAAAACTACATTAAATCAATTAGTTACTGAGAGGAGCACTGCATTTTTTTTACTGAATGAACTCCTAACTATTTAGATTTAATCAGCTAATTGAGAATTTGTAAAGAAATTTCTATAAAAATATCTTTTTTAAATCTCTGGAATCCAATTGTCTATACTTTCCGCTTGGGAGGTTACCAAGAAATAACTTGCCGTATGCGGTTCGTTTGAGATGTAGAACCGGGTGACCTGAATGAGCAAACATTTTTTTTACCTGACGCTTTCTGCCTTCATGGATAGTTATTCTGATGAGGCTGTTGTCGCCTTTTTGGGACAAAAGAGCAATTTTTGCGGGTGCGGTCATTTTACCTTCGAGTAAAATTCCTTTTTCTAAGGCGGCAATTGCCGCTCGGCGTGGGTGTCCTTTGACTAGAGCTTCATAGGTTTTATTGGTCTCGTGGCTCGGGTGCTGGACCTTTTGAGCAAACTGTCCGTCGTTTGTTAAGATGAGGGCACCCTCCGTATCAAGGTCTAACCGGCCAACGGGGAAAAGTCGGGCGGATACATTTTTGATAAGAGAGACAACTACAGGTCTGCCCTGTGGATCGGAGAGGGTTGTCACATATCCCTTTGGTTTATTGAGGAGAAAATAGGTCACCTTTTCTTTACTTTTCACAGAGTTACCGTCCCAGGTAACTCTGCTTTTACCGGGTATAACCTTTTTTCCCATCTCAATTACAACAGTACCATCCACGGCTATCCTGCCTGAAGCTATAAGTTTCTCACACTTTCTCCTGGAGGCGACACCGCATTGGGCAAGGTATTTTTGCAGGCGAATCGGAGTATTACTCATATGCTATTCTTGGGGCGTATCAGCCTGGGGATTGTGTTCCTCAAGAAGAAAAAAACGGTGATATTCCTGCTTGGTTAGATGTTTTTTTATGAGGGCCATAAAAGCTGTGATATGGCTGTCAATTTCTTCAGAAGTAACTCTTGATGACAGCGTTTCTGCAAATTCTGGTCGGCCACTGAGCCAGAGAAACGTGGCAAAGGACTGGCGATCCAACTCTTCGCTTAAACCAAAGCAGATTTTATCCGGGTCTAATTTCATAATACTATTTTCCAATGCACCTTGCGTGTTCTGGGCCCGTCAAATTCACAAAAAAATACCCTCTGCCAGGTGCCCAGTTGCAGTTTACCATCTATAATATTGATAACCAGAGAAGTTCCAACAAGAGAAGACATTATATGGGCAGGAGAGTTACCTTCAAGATGTTTATAGTTAAGGTTCGGTACTATATGGAGTAATCCTTTTATGATATCATCGCATACATCAGGATCTGCCCCCTCATTGATCGTAAGACCGGCAGTGGTATGCGGGTTGAAAAGATAACAGATCCCGGA
>JAUVON010000020.1 GCA_030599175.1 Desulfobulbaceae bacterium
TCAATAATAGCAATAACCTCACAACCCATTTCAGCGTAGAACCCGGCGGCAACTGCACCGGCTTTACCTGCCCAATCCATGACAGCATGAACAAAATCCTTGTTTTTATAAACATCAGTAAAAATACGCACACCGGCAAGATGTGACCCAAGGGTCAGGGGACCACAAATTCCACCGATCAAAGCGCAGTCGAGCTCATCAAGCTGGGGCTTTACAAGCCTGGCAGCCTCAAAAAGAACAGGCCAGCGGCCGGAATCTTTAGCAGGCAGGATAAGGCCGGCCTCTTCAGGAGTCTTGTCCGCGCAGGGATGACTGATCACAGACGGTACGTTATCCGGCCACCAACTTAATTCACACCCCATAGAATGTGCTTCAATAGAAAGATCAAACACCAGCGGAATGCCATCTGCCTTGTATCTTTTCGCAGTTTCAACAATACCTTTTGCCAGGAGCTCCGGATCCTGCAGATACTTATCAGCGGGCTCATCAATGAGAAATGCACAGTGAACCCCTGCGTAGGGCACCCATGGTGCATTCTCCGTCCTTTTTCCTCTAACTGCATCAATAAATTTTTGTTTAGCCATATTTTTTCTCCGTTTTATGTGTCGTACTCCTGAAAAGCTGTAATAAATAACAAGAAATTGGGCTCGTGTCATGTCAACCATGTAATGTCGCATTCTTGTCATTCCCGCGCAGGCGGGAATCTAGATGTGTTTGCCAGTAATACTGGATTCCCGCCTACGCGGGAATGACGGCTAATTAAACCTCATTCTAGAGTTGACACGGCACGAGTCAGGATCAGCCGGTTTCATGGAATATCATCAAGATGTACGAACTCATCGACCATATGGGGAAACTGGGTGGCAGCCACCAGCTCTTCCTGAAAATTTTCCTCCATGGTCAGTTCTATGTAAGTAACCATACCCCATAATTGATCAGCTTCTTTTCGTTTTTCACGATTTAAAAGGGCTGCCCGGCACCCGTCTCCCGCTGCGTTGCCCACACTGGCCACTGTTTCAAGGAGACAATCCGGAATCAAGCCGATCACCCTTGCAAGATGTCTGTCAACGTGAGTTCCAAATGCCCCGGCAATTTTAATGCTGTCCAAGGTAGTAATTCCCATACGCTGCATCATAAGCTTGCAGCCGGTATAGATAGAAGCCTTTGCCATCTGGATCTGGCGAATATCCTTCTGGTTGATCACTATATCCTTGCCAATAGAAGTCTCCTCAGCCCAGGCCAGTACAAACTCTGAAAAACCTGTCTGTTGATTTTTTCGAAAACGGTGGGATTCATGTGCTTTCGGGCTGAAAGCACCTCCTTTGGCCACAAGTCCTGCCAGAAACAGTTCCCCCACCACATCCAGAATACCGGAGCCACAGATCCCCCTGGTCTTCATATCCTCCGGTGCAGAATAGCTCTTCCAGACTTTCCTGCCTATCACCTTATAATCAACTTCATGGGTATCCGGGTCTATCTTTACTCTTTCTATGGCTCCGGGGGCTGCACGCATACCAAATTCAATCTGAGCACCTTCAAGTGCCGGGCCGGTGGCACAGGACGAACAGAGGATCTTTTCCCTGTTTCCCAGTACTAGTTCTCCGTTGGTACCAATGTCTATGATCAGCTGGGTCGATTTCTGCCTGTAGGGCGTTTCCGCCAGCATCACCCCTATGGTATCCCCCCCCACATACCCGGCAATACTGGGTAAAAAGAAAACGTTTGCCGCCGGGTGGGTTTTAATTCCCAGATCCCTGCATTTCAGGCTGATACTGTGATGGATGGCAGGCGTAAATGGAATTGAACCCAGAGGTTCAGGATCAAGTTGAAGCAGAATATGGTGCATGGCCGTATTAGAGCAGATGGCAACGTCAAGAATGTCCTCTTCCCTGATACCGGGGACGGCCGATCTTCCCTGCTCCGATTCGTCATCAGTACTGCTGCCGGCAACAGCCTTATCAATTAAACCGTTAATCGCCTCAATGACGTCTGAACTCATCCTGGCCAAACCACCTGGATTTCCCATATGGTATGAAATCCTCGATACCACATCTTCGCCGTATTTAACCTGGGGATTCATCATGGAAAGGGTATCAACAACCTCCCCGGTTTCAAGATCACACAGATAGGCTGCAATGGTGGTGGTACCGATATCAATGGCAAGACCGTAGCCGGTGCAGTCAATACCCGGCCTGATGCGAATAATCTCCTTATCCAGCCAGACGCTTACTGTAATCTCCCAGTTTCCTGACCGCAGTGCGCCGGCAAGAGATCGCAACGCGTAGATATCAATTTCAAGAGATGAAAGACCATAGTCCTGTTCCAGTGCACGGCAGACCCTTTCAAAGTCTGCCAACCCATCTTCGAGTGTCGGCGCTTCCACTTTAACACTATATTGCTTTACTCCGGGATCCAGCTCTATATCGATTTCCCGTGCTGCCTTGCTCACAACCTGCTTGCCGGCCCGGGACGACTCCGGCACATAGATCAAAAGATCCCCTTGCACTGTTGCAATGCAGCCAAGTCGACAGCCGTCCCGTTTTTCTTCCCTGCTCAGAATTTCATCTTCTGCCGATTCAAAGGATCCTGCATGATCTGCACTGGAATGAATTCCAAACTTTTCAAATAACCCATTTTCAATACGTACTTTGCACTTGCCGCAAACCTGATGCTCACCACAGGGTGCTTCAAGATCCACCCCCAGCAGACGGGATGCTTCAACAAGGGTAACTCCAATGGGAACTTGCCCCCTTCTTCCGGAAGGTTGAAAAATAACCATTGCCGTTTTATGTTCCATCCTGATTTCTTGCCTCCGTAACAGGTAATCGAAATTATTTTAGTACGTTCCCACTATTTTATATGAAAGTCCTACAATATTTGGGAGGAAAGGGATTCGGAGGAGTGTTGACACAACAATCCACAGCCTGCGAGGACGTTTGGCAACACTCCTCCGAATCCCGGTTACATTACTTTCATAACAGCGAAGCGGTGTCATCGTTGTGAAATGCATTTCATGGGTGTTAGGTCAAACTGCTTCCATTGGCTTACGATTCGAAAATTTTCCCGCCGAGTTCCTCTAAAGCTCTATTTCGGATCGCATCCAGGGCTTCCTGTACGCCTTCACCCAGGGGTTCGACCTCATGCTCTTTCAAAATCGTTCTGGCCTTTTCAACGGCTTTGTCAGCCAGACTCTTCCGGCCTGCTGACTTCCAGTTTTCAAGGGTCAGCCTGTTGCATAGTTCTGGCTGCCAATGCTCTTTCTTGAAATTTTCAAACGTATGTACGGTATCGATGAACCCCCCCTGGGGCCCGACTTCCCGGATGACGTCCATACTGATAGCTACATCGTCAATATCAAAGCCGCGCAGAAAACGTTTGACGTAGTTTATAGTCTCTGCACAAATGACCAGGGCCGCAGGGTGGCCCACAAGTCCCTGACCCAGATAACCGACATCATGGATCAAATTTGATCCATCCAGGGCTGCAGTAAGTAATGATATGCCCCACTCCATACCGGCCTGTTCATCAAGGCAGTGGGCATCACTTGCGCCGGCAGTACCCCACATGGGAATACCGTAATAGTGATATAAATCCGAGCAGGCGGAAATCGCCAATCGGTATTCAGGACAGCCATAAACGCAGGCAGTTGTTCTCATATCCAGGGTAGACATGCCAAAGCCGGAAATGATAGGTGCGCCCTTGCACCGCAACTGGTGCATAACCAGACCACTGAGGGCTTCAGCATTACCAACAGTGATGGCACCAGCGAGGGTTATTGGCGCAGTAGCTCCGGACATCATGCCGGGAGTATAATTTACAGGAACAAGATTATCAGCACAGTAAAACAATTTTTTTATGGCTCCGGATGTGTGCATCAAAGGAGTCATGGGCTCGGCATAATGGATATGGATAGGTTTATCTCTGAGAATATCAGCACCACCCACTGCAGCAGCAGCCATACCATTAATGACTGCCAGGTCTTCAGGTCCTGTAGCAGTATAAAAAATCGGTTTCACCGAATTTTCAAGTTCAGCCTTAAATGAATCAATATATCCCATGCTGGGTGGTGAATCATAGGGCAGGGCATAGGATCCGATAAAATCGATATCTTCCAATGCATCTGCCACCCTGGCTGCATTGACAACGTCCTGGAGTCGGGACTGACGTAATTCCCCCGTATCAAGGTCAATGGTATTAATGAGGTCAGTACCCATGCCGTAATGAATCCGATGGCCTTCAAGACGCATGGCTTCTTTTCCCAACCGATTGTAAATGGTAATTCTGGATGGTGCGCTTCGAATAGACTCCTCGACCAGCCAGTTGGGAATTCGTACAATACTGTCTTCCCTGAGCCGGCAACCGGCATCCCCCAGCATCTCTCGGGCTTCGGCATCCATGACCTTAACCCCCACTGTTTCCAGAAGTTCCAGAGTGGCGCAGTGGATACGCTTAATTTGATCCTCGCTCAATATGCGGTACTCGGGAACGCATTGTGATTTAAAACCGGAATGCATGGCGCTGTACTCCTTTTAAGGATTTCTGTTTCATATAGAAACTCTCTGTAAATTTACCAGACATCCTGTATATACAGATATGTATGTCTGTTTTTAATTTACATCTATAGCTCTGTCAAGAAATTGCATTGGCATTATTGGGAGATTATTAATATATATCAGGTCGAATCAGTATCGAACCGGTATCATTCCCGCCAGGGTGGAAATGACGGTTGGCTAAACGTCATTCATATCATGCACGACAGAACAGACAGATAATATTGTGAAAAAAAACCAATCGCAGGCAGGCTCAGACAAACCCCTGCCTCCCAAGTATAAACAGATAAAAACCTACATCCTGGAGGGGATCGCGTCCCACAGTTTTACCGATGCCCTGCCCTCGGAAAATCGGCTGGCCGACTTTTTTTCCGTCAGCCGTATGACGGCCCGAAAAGCGATGGATGAACTTGAGAAAGAAGGGCAGATCACCCGGATCAACGGCAAAGGTTCCTTCGTAAAAACACAGAAGCACTATTCCGGCTTTTTCCGTGTCCGCCCCTTCAAACAATGGGCAGAAGACCTGAATGTCAAACTCACCACGAAAGTGCTCAAAGCAGGCGTCATTGAAACACCCGGAGAGGTGGCCGCCATCTTAGGGTTTCCCGAACAGGTCATCCTTGTATGTCGTCTCAATTACTTCGATAATCTGCCGGTGCGCTATGCTGTCCGTTACCTGCAAACCGAAACAGCCGCCGGCATTCTCATGGATGATTTAACAAAAGAGTCGGTAAATGAACTCCTTGCCAGTAAATACCGAATTGACATCACCAGGATCTCCCAGGATCTGAATGCAATCAACCTTTCTAAAAAATTAGCTGACATATTCAGCGTTTCTCCGGGATATCCCGCATTTCACTTTAAAAGAACTGAGTTTTCCAACGACAGACCTGTCTCCTACGTAGAATATTTCATGCGCGGGGAAATAGCTTTCAGGGACACCTTCTCACCAAAGCTTGAAAGATCTCTTTGATGGTGTCGCGGATATCGTAAACTCCGAAAACTCTTGACAAGCGCGGTTGCTATATAATATAAATTTTCACCTGTATATACTGGTTTATCAAATCTAACAAACAACCTGGAGTTGTCTTATGTCATTGGAAAAATTAAGTGAACTGGTCGAAGCAGGTGAGGCCGAAGAAACAAAAATGCTTACTGAGCAGCTTTTAAGAGACGGTACCGATCCTCTGGAAATGATCGAGACGCTGACAAAGACCATGGCCCATGTAGGAGAACTCTTTGCCAGACTCGATATCTTTCTTCCAGAAATCATGCTTTCCGGAGAGGCGCTGACCGAAGCTGTAAATGTTCTCGCTCCCTATCTGGAAGCAAGCGGAGGACGCGAAATCAAGGGAAAAGTCATCCTTGGAGTTGTCAAAGGAGACCTTCATGAGATCGGCAAAAATATCGTTAAATTGATTCTTGAAACCAATGGATTCATCGTCAAAGATCTGGGCTACAACGTGGATTCTCTGGACTTTGTCAAAGAAGCTGAGGCCATGGGGGCTGATTTTATTGCCTCTTCCTCCCTGATGACTACCACGATGCCTCGCCAGCTGGAGATTATAGAAATACTCAAGTCAAAGGGAATTCGAGACAAATATAAAGTCGTTATCGGCGGCGCACCTACATCTCAACTGTGGGCTGATAAAATTGGTGCAGATCTGTTCTGCTATGATGCCAAATCAGCACCGGAATTATTCACTGCAATACTGGCTGATAACTAGTCATCAGGAGACAATACATGTCAACACTCTATCGACACTGGGAAATAATTGATCGTGCAAGAACCGGAAAATTTATGGACGAGGAAGATTTTTTACCGAGACATTTCTCTCCAACTTTGAAAAAACTCATTAAAAAATATGAGATCAAATATGATCCCAAAAACCCCAGTCCCACCGATGACGCCATGGCGGATCGAATCTGGCAGGCGGCCTGGGATTTATTCAGAGAGGTAGGTTATTATAACACCGACTCCCACCGTATTATCGAGGTCACCGACGAAGAGATTAAGGAAGCCCTCTATATGGCCAGTGATCAATACGTGGTAGGTGGCGGCAAAGATGCCCGTGTTATGAAACATCGTTCGGTAGAAGACCCTGAACCACCTTTCTGTATCATGAGCCCGGATATCACAGTGGATGAAAAGTACCATCAGTCCATGTGTATGGCTTACCTCAAGGAGCCACTCCTGGACGGCCTCTGCGGTCCTATTCTGGAAGAAACTTTTGGCCACCTGATCGAATCAGGCGGACCAACCGAAATTTCGGGTTGCATTCAGCATATCCAGAACCAGAAAATGGCTGCACGCCTTCTTGGACGTCCCGATACTTTTATGGTTGCTGTGGGAACGGCAGAACACGATTCAGGCCAGATTGCCGTCTCCAATGATGAATGGGGGGTTCAAAAAACCGACGCACGACTGGTGGGTTCTTTAACCGAATTCAAGACAGCTGACACCTTGTTGAACAGATCTCTTCACTATGCCCAATATGGCTGCTACACAGGAAGCCTCACCGGTGCAATCTATGGTGGCTGGTGTGGTGGATCGGAAGGTACTGCCATCACAACTGTTGCCTACAGCCTTATCGGACTCGTCATCCATGGAGCGATGTTCAATCAACATTTTCCTTTTCATCTCAATTACGTTTCAAACACAACCCGCGAACTTCTCTGGCCCATCTCCATGGCCGGACAGGCCCTTGCCAGGAACAGCAACCTGCTTTACACCTCCAACGGTTTTGCAAACGCGGGTCCAATGACCGAAATGCTCTTCCGTGAAGTTGCTGTTCACGCCATGGTCTCAACGGTTTCAAGCTGGCACCTGTGGGAAATGGCTTCTACAAGGAACAAGTATCGTAACCGTGCAACACCTCTTGAAGCACGCCTGGGCTGTGAAGTAGGCCATGCCGTTGCCAGGCAGAAAATGTCCCGTGAACAGGCCAACGAAATTGCCAATAAGCTGCTGGCAAAATATGAGGATCATGCCGCGGATGCTCCCATGGGATCCGAATATCATGAATGTTACGATACGGCAAAAGCTGTTCCGACTGTTGAGCATATGGACATGTTCCGTCGTATCAAAGATGAAATTGCTCAGATGGGAGTTGAATTCCCGTACTAAATAAAGACAGGAAAACCTTAAACCACAGAGGCCACAGAGAGCACAGAGAAGAAAAAGGTAGTCTCTCTCTGTGTTCTCTGTGGTGATAAAAAAAGTCTTTTGCCAAAACAGATCCCTGGACTTTCGTCCATCAAATCAGATGTCTCAGTTAATTCAGTGGCCCGCTATTTCGGGGGAAACAAATACATTGCCGATCAAAAGACAAACGACCGGATTCATCGTGCAATTGATGAGGCATCCAGCCTGATTGCCCCTGAAGGAAGCTATACGCTTTGTTCAGTTTCCGAGATGAAACCCGGTGAAGAAATGATTCTGGAAAACGGTTCGAGGCTGAGCCTTCCTGAATGCTTTGTTGACCCCGGTACCCGCCTTGTCGCAGCCGCCATCGGAACCCTTGGATGTAAACTTGAAAAACAATGCCGACTGCTGGCAGACGATGGGCAGATATACGAGTCTACCCTCCTTGATAGTGTTGGCACTGCTATGCTTGATCTTTTGGGTGAAAGGATTTCCAATGCAATTGAACAGGACGGCAAACGAATTGGCCTGGCCAGGGGGGTGCGTTTTGCTCCCGGCCTGGAGGGCTATCCCCTGGGACAACAACGGCTGCTATTCCAAATTGCCGACAATGAATCTGTAGGTGTCTTTTTGAATTCATCGGCTATTATGATACCGACAAAATCTATCTCGTTTTTCCTGATACTGACTGCAACAGTTCTTAAAAATGAAGAAACAGATAAATGCAATTCCTGCCGGCTGGTCGGCTGCCAGTATCGTATAGTAAAAAAGAAGAAATAATCTTCCCTGAGAAACAAAATACACTATGCAAGTTGTTATAATCGGGAACAGCGCTGCCGGATTAAGCGGCCTGGAAGCCTTTCGAAAAAAAGATCAATCTTCTTCTGTTACTATTGTTACCAGAGAGGGAGAGGTGCCCTATTCCAAGGTGCTGCTGCCCTATTACCTGCTGGGGAAAATCCCTTATGCAAACCTCTTTACCCGTGACAAAAACTATTATGCCCGACTGAACGCCAAGTGTATAACGGGCAACGTTGTTAAGCTGCTGCCGGAACAACAGGCTGTCCTCCTTGAAAGCGGAACCCTGCTGCCCTATGACAAGCTGCTCATTGCAACTGGATCCTCTCCGGTAAAGCCACCGATTCCCGGTCTGTCAGGCAAGGGGATTTATCACCTCTGGACTCTGGCAGATGTAGAAAACCTGGCTCCATATTATAACAAAGGCAAACGTGTTGTAGTTCTCGGATCGGGTTTTGTGTCGCTGCAAGGTGCCTGGGCGGCACTCAGCAGAGGACTCGATGTCTCTGTTATTGAATTAATGGATCGGATTATGCCCAGGGTTCTGGATGATCATGCTGCTGCTCTCCTGGCCACCCGGATGATAAAATCAGGGGTTGATCTTCGTATAAATACGTTTACCCGGGAAATAGAACGAACCGGCGATGAAAAACTTGTACTTCACTTTAAAAATGGAAAGAGTCTGACGTCAGATTTTATCATTGTGGGCACTGGTGTACGACCCAATATCGAATTCACAGCAGGGACCGGGCTCAAAATTGACGCCGGAATAGTTGTTAATAAACAGATGGAAACTACTCTCCCTGGAGTTTACGCTGCAGGGGATGTGGCACAAGTCCCCTCTGCCTCTGGAGGGGATCCCGTTGTCCATGCGCTCTGGCCTACTGCTATTGAAACGGGAAGTATTGCAGGAACCGCTATGGCCTCGGGGAATAGCCGCTATAGAGGCAGTCTGAACATGAATGTGACCCAGATGTTCGATATAACCGTTGCATCGATGGGTGAATTCATGGATATTGAAGGAAGTGAGAGCTGGACAGATGAAAACCTTCCGGAAGATCAGTATTTGAAGATCGTACTGAAAGATGGTGTGCCGATTGGTGCAATCTGTGCAGGTGGCTCCGAACTCATATCGACACTGGGTATGTTACGGCCGTTGATCCGTGAAAAAGTTCAACTTCAGGGAAACCCGGGAATGCTGAAAGCTTTACTGGCCAGCAATATAGCGCAACACCAACAAACATTCATTAAACAGTGATGGCGTCGTAAAAATCCAAACATTTCGCCATTCCGTCATTCCCGCGCAGGCGGGAATCCAGTCATTTCAATACGCTCTGGATTCCCGCCTGCGCTGGAATGACGGAGCAGGTACCTTTTTGCGAGTTCATCAAATAGTGATGACGTCGTAAAAAGTCTGATCTCCTGCGTTGTAGTTATTTTTACAGGGAATAGCCCATGCGTTTCATAACAATGGATGTTACAAAATGTGTTGTCTGCCGTAATTGTGAATATGCATGTTCATTTCAGCAGACAGGCGACTTTAGAAGAGAAGATTCGAATATCAGGGTCGAATACTATGATGATGTTAAAATCTGCCTTCCGCTGACCTGCATGCACTGTGATGACTCCTGGTGCCTGGAAATTTGCCCGGCATCTGCAATAACCAGGAATGTAAAAACCGGAGCCATAGAGATTAACAGTGAACGCTGCGCAGGATGCAAGATGTGTATCCTGGCATGTCCTTTTGGAAATATCCATTTTGACAAGATTAACATGGTCAGCCGAAAATGCAATCTGTGCGAAGGTGAACCAAACTGCGTCTCGTTCTGTATTTCAGGAGCCCTGCAATATACAGAATCTAAAAACTCCTACCAAAATAACCGCCAGATATTTCAGCGTTTTATTGAAAATTTATAGCAACAAGGAAACACCATGGCGGGATCGTCCGAAAAAAAAGAACATTACACATCAATGTGCAGGATGTGTGATAACCGTTGTGGAATCAACGTCTATGTTGAAAATGGCTGCATCGTCGAAATCACCGGGCTCAAAGAGCATAAATGGAATCACGGACGGTTATGCGTAAAAGGTCGACTTGGAGTCGATCTTGTCAATGCACCTGACCGGATTTTAAAACCTCTTAAGCGGGTCGGCAGCGAATGGGAAGAGATTGATCTTGATCAGGCCTATGATGAAATTGCGGAAAGAATTAAAAAGGTTCAGGCGACATGGGGTAACCGTGCCATGGGTGTCTGGAAAGGGGAGGCCCTGGGCTTTTTGACCCAGGAGCAGCTGTCCCGCCGTTTTATTCATGCCATTGGTTCCCCAAACTACTTTTCCAATGACTCCCAATGCTTTGTGAGTCGGTGGATTGGCTACGCCCTGGTGACAGGAGACTGGGCGACACAGGATTTTATCAACTCCGATTGTGCCGTCATCTGGGGAAGCAATCCACCCTATTCCCAACCGAACCTGACCCAATCCATCTTAAAAGGAAGGAAAAAGGGCGGGAAACTTATCGTTATTGATGTCAGGCTTTCCGCCATCGCCCGACAGGCAGATGAATTTATACAGATTCTGCCCGGAACCGACGGTGCCCTGGCCCTCGGTTTTGCGCGGCAACTGATTGAAGACGATACTATCTGTCATACGTTTATAGAAAAATATACCCTGGGATATGAAACATATGCCCGGTATGTAAAAGAGTTTACTCCGGAACGGGTGGAAAAGGAAACTGGAATTCCAGCTGCAAAGGTTGTACAGCTGGCAAGACTGATAGGAGCCTGCCGCCCCAGAGTGTGTATTTATGCGGGAAATGGTCTTGAGCACCATGAGAATGGAATCAATAATATCCGTGCCATCGCCTGCCTTGACGGCCTCCTGGGAAACCTGGATGAAGTTGGCGGGAACTTTACAGCAGAAAAACCAAACCTGAGAAATATTTCCCTGTACGAAGAAAAACCCCTGCGTCACCTGGGCCCCATTGGTGCGGATAAATTTCCTGTACTGTACGATTTTCGGCAGGAATGCCATACAATGTCCGTCATGGATACAATTCTGAACGAAACCCCCTACCCGCTTAAAGGAATGATATTGGGGGGAGCAAATCCAGCTCTGACCAATCCTAATACCCGGAAGGTAATCAAGGCCCTTAAGTCCCTGGATCTTTTTGTTGTTCGTGAAATTTTTATGACAGAAACCGCAGAACTGGCAGATTATGTTTTACCGGGGGCAACTTATCTGGAACAGTCTGAACTCCACGTCCATCCCATCCATCAGATCATTGGTCTCTCTCCTGAAATTGTAACATTTCCTGACTGCGACAATGAATATATCTTCTGGAAAAAACTTGCATCCAGACTGGGGGTTGAAGATTATTTTCCCTGGGAAAACAAGGATGCTTTGAATAAATGGCTTTTAAAGGATACCGAAATAACCGTTGAAAAATTATTCAACCACCCTGAAGGCTATGAGTATAAGCCCAGACGTTTCCATAAATACAGGGAGAAAGAGCTGCCCACTCCGTCTGGTAAGTTTGAGTTTGTTTCAAGTTATCTTAAAAAGTATGGATATCCCTACCTTCCTGAATATATTCCGCCGACATATATGAATGAGCCCGACCCAGACTACCCCTATATTCTGGTAACAGGAGCCAGGAAGGTGTTTTACACCCACGGCAGGAACAGGAATTTCAAACGTTGCCGAACAGCCATTCCCGGCCCGGACATAGAGATTCACCCCATTGATGCTGAGAAACTCGAGGTTAAGACTGGAGATGTGGTGACCGTGACTTCAACGGTCGGGTCTATGGATATTCCGGTTAAAGTTGTCCACAGTTCCAATATCCTGCCCGGAGTAACGCAGATTACCCACGGCTGGAAGGAAAGCAATGTCAACCTGATAACCCATGATGACCGAAATGACCCGATTAGTGGATTTCCCCTGATGAAATCGGTGGAAGTTAAAATTGAACGTAAGGCAGTCAATGTAAATAATTAAAGATTTTTTTTTGGTTTCCTGTTTTTATTATAGGGTTTCGGCAGTAAGGTACTGCATTCGCCTGGTACTACTTATTGAAGATTACTGAAATTGCTGCTTCTGGATTCCAAAGGAGATATGAATGGATCAAGGCACACCACAGAGTGCGAAAACTGGTGCCACCTTTTCTAAAGGGTATTTTTCTGCCCTCTCAAAAATCCCCATAAAGGACATTATTGCTTATGTCCTGGTAGTGACAGGCATTATCTATGTGATTCTTCGAGGAGCTTCTGAGCAGGGATATTTTTGGCAATGGTACCGGGTTCCCCAATTTCTATTTACCATTGAGGACGGAACATTTACACTCGGCCCATTGCTTGAAGGGTTGAAAATCACCCTGAATATCACCTGGATCAGCATGATCCTGACTTATGCCATCGGCTTGATCACAGCACTTCTACGTTTATCTGATTCAATTATTGGACGGGTAGTGGCTCGTGTGTACCTGGAAATTGCCCGCAATACACCCCTGATCGTCCAACTTTTTTTTGTTTATTTTGTTATTGCCCCGATTCTTGGAATTGATCGTTTGTTCGCAGCTATTCTTGCTTTAAGCCTGTTTGAAGGCGCCTATGCTTCCGAGATCTATCGATCCGGAATTGTTTCACTGCCCAAGGGTCAGTGGGAAGCTGCTCACAGTCTGGGGTTGACCCGTTTTGATACATATCGAAAAATCATTCTTCCCCAGGCTATCCGAAGAGTACTGCCCCCATTGACAAGTCTGACAATTTCTCTAATCAAAGATTCATCTCTTGTCAGCGTTATAGCTGTTTACGAGATGACTATGCAGGCTAATGCCATTGTTGCCGAAACTTTTTTGACCTTCGAAATATATTTTACCATTGCAGCTATCTATCTTTTTATAACGGTCTTTCTGTCCCAGTTAGTGGCCCTGCTTAATCGCAAATCCAAGGTCTACAACTAACCCCGACAAATAAGATACTTCAAAGTGAGGATCCATGACTGAAAAGAAGTTTGGAGACTATATCATCAATGTGGATAATATCTGCAAAACCTTCCCAAATGGTGTTAAGGCTCTCTGCAATTTTTCTACCAATATCCGCAGGGCAGAGGTTGTCGTGGTAATAGGTCCGTCAGGTTCGGGGAAATCGACATTCCTCAGATGCCTGAACGGCCTCGAAGAAATAGATTCGGGCAGCATCATTTTTGACGGTATCCCTTTAGACGATGACAAAAAAAACAGACTGAAAATCCGCCGGGAAATGGGAATGGTTTTTCAGTCTTTCAATCTGTTTCCACATATGACTGTCCTGGAAAATGTGACGCTGGCCCAACAGCTCGTCCGAAAGAGTTCGGCAAGCGTTGCAAAATCTGTATCCATGGAACTGCTGGAAAAAGTCGGCATCCAGGACAAGGTGGCCTCTTATCCGGCCCAGCTTTCCGGCGGACAGCAGCAGAGAGTTGCCATAGCAAGAGCTCTTGCCTTAAAGCCCAAAGTGATGCTGTTTGATGAGGCAACGAGTGCCCTGGATCCGGAGATGATCGGTGAAGTTCTCGATGTTATGAAGACACTTGCAAATGAAGGCATGACGATGATCTGCGTTACCCACGAACTTGGATTTGCCAGGGAGGTAAGCGACTGGGTCATCTTTATGGATGAGGGAAGGATTATTGAAGGGGGAACAGCGGAGGAGTTTTTCTCAGCCCCAAAAGAAGAAAGAACCAAGGGTTTTCTCAATCAGATTTTATAACACCATTTAATTATTAGAAAGGAGGTGGCATACAGTTTTTTCGGCAATTTGTGAGAATTGAATATTAACAATCAAGATATTGGAGGCAAACATGAAACCACGTTTAACCGGACTTATTATAGCGCTGACATGTATGTTGCTGGCAATCAGCATCCCGTCATCTTTTGCAGCATCAGATGTGCAAAAAGAGCTTGCCAGGGGCAGCACAATTGAAAAGGTACTCCGCAGCGGGAAGCTTAAAGTTGGAATGGCTACCTTTGTTCCCTGGGCCATGCAGAGTAAAACCGGAGAATGGATAGGGTTTGAAATTGATGTCGCCAAGCGTCTTGCAGAAGATATGGGCGTTAAGATCGAATTTATTCCCACCAAATGGGACGGATTGATCCCATCCCTTCTTACAGGAAAATTTGACATTGTCATCGCCGGCATGATGGGAACCCCTAAACGGGCCCTGAAAATCAACTTCACACAACCCTATGATTTTACTGGCACCCAGATCTGCATCCACAAGGACTATGTTGACAAAATCAAAACCCCTTTAGACCTTAATGACCCTGCCTACACTGTAATTTCACGCGTTGGAGTGACTGCAGCTGAGACCGCTAAGAAATTTCTGCCAAAAGCCCAAAAAAGACTTTTTTCCGACAATGGCTCTATGGTTCAGGAGCTGTTAAACGGCAAGGCGACGGCAATTATACAATCGCTGCCGGAACCTGCACAACTTGTTGCAAAAAATCCTGAAACCCTGGCATTGATCGAGGGAACTCTTACCAAAGAACCAATCAGCATGGGAGTTCGCAAGGGAGATCCCGATACTCTGGCTTACCTCAACAACTGGATTGAGGTGGTCAGAGCTGAAGGATTTCTTGAAGAAAAGGCCGATTACTGGTGGCGCAGCATGGAATGGTCATCGCTCCTTGAATAAAAAAGATCCGCAGACAGTAACAGTCTGACCAAAGATCGACGGATATGGTACTGCCAAAGCAGTACCATATCTTCTTCATACGCTTTGCTGAAGGATGCCTGAATCAATGAGAAAAAAAAGCTCTTTAACCTTAACGGATCTGCTGATCGGCTCCTTTCTTTTGTTAGTGTGCTTGTTTTTTGTTTACCGCATTAAGGTTGGCTTGAATTATAACTGGGCCTGGGACTCCATTCCTCAATTCATATTCCGGTTTGATAAGGAAAATAACGAGTGGGTCTCCGGCATCCTGATGACCGGCTTTTACACGACCATTCGCTTAAGTTTCTGGGGTATCATCCTTGCAACTGTTTTTGGCGTTATCAGTGGAATTGCAAAAACCAGCAGCATCCTTTTTCTTAGATGGCTTGCAACAACTTATGTTGAAACAATGCGCAACCTCCCTCCCCTGGTCATTATCTTTATCGCCTACTTTTTTGTTGGTGATCAGCTTTTATCTCCCCTGGGGATTGATGATTGGGCTGAAACCCTTTCTCCTGCAAGTCAAAATATTCTGTCAATATTGTTTGCCAAACCCGGATACCTGACCTCATTTTTTGCCGCTCTCATGACGCTGGCCATTTTTGAAGGCGCCTATATTACTGAAATTGTGCGGGCTGGAATCGAGTCCATTGATAAAGGACAGTGGGAAGCTTCACATGCTCTGGGCCTTACCTGGTACCAGCAGATGCGGCATATAATTTTACCCCAGACGTTCCAGCGAATCATGCCGCCAATGGCAGGTCAGTTTATTTCGCTTATCAAGGATTCATCCATTGTTTCAGTTATCTCCATCCAGGAACTGTGCTTCCAGGGGATCGAACTAATGACCAGCACGCTGCATACCATTGAGATCTGGACAGTGGTAACGCTTATGTATCTAACCCTGACCCTGCCATGCTCCCTGCTGGTGGAAAAGCTAGAGACCCGCTTGAACCTGAGTCTGAGATAACTATTTCTGTATGGCATATCTCAAAGATGTCAGCAAATCACACCTGTAAAAACTGAAAACAGGAATCTTCCCCAGGTCCCACACTCATGGGAACCGCCGTCTTTCATTGTAGTAACAATAAATTTCTTGCTTATTGAAACTAACAGAGCTACAATCGTACTTCAAACAGTGCTAATATTAACACCACAAAAGGACTGCAATGAACACGATAACGGCCAACCAACTGAAAATAAAAGGTATATCATTGATTGAAAATAACCTTCATGATGACCATGAATTAGTAATTACCGTGCGTGGTAAAGAAAAATTCGTTGTTATGGATATGCAACATTATAATTATCTTCGTGAATGCGAACTTGACGCAGCTTTACATGAAACAGAAGCTGATTATCGTGCAGGAAAATTTGTTACCGAAAGTGTTGAAAAACACATTAAACGAGTAACAAAATGACCTACGAACTTATATACACAAATAGTTACATTAAAAGAGCAACAAAATTTCTAAAGAAACATCCAGAGCTCATATCTCAATATATAAAAACTCTTAAAATATTGGAAATCAATCCTCAGCACCCGTCCTTGAGATTGCATCCCTTGAAAGGTAAATTGAAGAAACTGCATTCTGTGTCAATCAATATTTCTTATCGGATTACCCTGGAATTCTATTTTTCAGATAAAGAAATTATTTTGGTAAATGTTGGACGTCATGATGAGGTATACTAGCCCCCATTTCTCCTGAAAACCTCGCTTCTGGCAAATAGGTGCTATGCTACTTCAAGGTATCCAAACGAATTAATCAGAATGGGGAAGCTTGTAGAAACGGCTGAAACTGAAATTGATACTGCTGACAGACAGTACCTCATGCCCTTTCAAGATCTTCACCTTCATAGAGTCTCTTATGCAAGGACAATAATTGAACATCATAACAGATCCTTCTTTTTACATACTCGCTATACCAGTCGTACTCATGTACGGCATGGCCAAAGGCGGGCTTGGCCCCGCTGTCGGCGCAATTTCCATTCCCATCTTATCCTTTGTCATAAACCCGGTGCAGGCCGCGGCTATTATGTTGCCCATACTCTGCGTGATGGATATTTTTGCAGTATGGAAATTTCGCAACCATTTCAGTTCTTATCACCTCTCAATTTTATTGCCTGCAGGTATTACAGGTATAATTATAGCCTCTTTCCTCATGGGGCACCTTCATCCTGATGCCATAAAATTCATCATCGGTATTACAGTCATTCTGTTTTGCTTTAATTACTGGTTTAGAAGTAATGCCGGTAGACAA
>JAUVON010000209.1 GCA_030599175.1 Desulfobulbaceae bacterium
CTGCAGTCTTCTTCGGTATGGGAAAACTTTCAGGCACGAAATATCTATACTCTCATTCCGGGAACCGATCCCCAGCTGAAACAGGAACTGGTCATCCTCGAAGCTTTTTTTGACAATAATGAATTCGTTGCCGGAGATTCTCCCGGCGCCGATGCCGCCACATCCATTGCCACCCTGCTGGAAATTGCCAAAACCCTCTCACAAAACCCCCAGGGACGCTCAGTAATGCTCCTTGCCACCAGCGGCAACAGCCAGACCCTCGCCGGTATGCGGGATACCATCTGGAGCATGAACGCCCGGTCAAAAGAATTACGCAGTTATAAGCGACGGTTACAACAGATTATCAAGGAGAACAGAGCAGACCTGCAGATCCTCAAGCAATTACAGTTCCCCCTGGCAGAGGATAAACAAAGAGATACTCTCCTTGGTGATGCAATCAGCCAGGACCTGAAATACAAAGTTGATCAGATATCCCGGCATCTAATGCAGCTCAGACTTGCAGTGCAGACGGAAGAAACCAGTAAAATGATCAAGGAAGTTGCGAGCCAGCGGCTGCTCTTTCGCCGACTGAGCTGGGCTGAAGACTTCCACCAACTGCCCGGGGATCAAACGGCACTGCTGGAAGAAATCATTCCCCTCGCCATTGAGAGCATTGAGCTGAAAACTGCCGATGCAAAAGGTCAGCTCCAGGCACTCAAATCTGCAAACAGTTTCCGGACACTTGTCAGGGAATATGAGGTCGCGGGTATCATCAGTCTTCATCTTTCCAGTCACGGCAACGGTGTCGGCGGCTTTCACAGGGGGTGGCTCTACCCTCTGAAGCAGACAATCAACAGAACAGGAATCTACAGTACAGTCGCCGACATTTTTGAAGAAACCGAGACATCAGACAACTCTCTTGCACACTACCAGAACAGTCTCAGACCCAGCCGAATGCGAACATGGGACTCATGGTTTCTTGACAGACCAAACCTTGGAGGAGAGGTCAGTTCACTGGCAGGATATATAGGCCTCAGCCTTGTCACAACCGGGGACAGCCGTATTCTCTGGGGAACCCCTTCCGATACCGTTGATAAGATAAACTGGCCTTATTTGCTGGATCAGGCCCGTCTAGTTGAACAACTGACAGGGAAACTGATATGGGCGCCAAAACTGCATTCGGACAAACTTCCCCGGGACGGTTTTGCCACTCTCACCGCCCGTACCAACCTTCTTCTGCAGGGTGAACTTTTTGCCAACTATCCAGCCAGACAGACCACCATCCTCGCCTATCAGGGGTTAAATAAATACTATGCCATCGTTGATGAGCTTGGATATTTCAGAATTAAAGGCTTTGCTGATAAAAAGAACGTACTCGACAAGCTGATCATCGAGGGGTACCGCTTCGATGAGAAGACAGGAAAAGTTATCTGGGCTATTGACAAGAGGGAAACAGGAAAAGTTAACTACCGAGTAAAGGTTCTGCGAAAATCGATGAAGACAGATCTTGTCATGTTCAGCTGCAGGGAGACGACGATTTTCGACCTGCTGGAGCCAAGAAGTTTTGCCCATATGACAAAACTCTTTCTCTATGACGGCAGGCGGGACGCATCTCCACAACACTACTGGTACAGTCGAATAGATACCAGGGATTCTATAATATCGTCTATCTATACAGAGCCGGGAACCATGCTTAAGCTGACTCTCTCGGATACGGTACTTACCAACAAGATGCTGCTTACAAACGGCTCCAGCCAAAATCCTATGGGAAGCGGTTACTCTGTGGAACAGTATCCGTCAATCCCAAACACTCTTTTTCATGCAGCCAGAGATGCCTGGACCCTGCTCACTCCCCGCATTGACAACCTGGAGTCCCACGGCATCTATGATGAGAGGCTCAACGGTCTGAAAGAGCGAGGCTTGAAGGCGCTGGAGACAAGCAGCGAAGCCCTTGCCTCACTGACATATTCCATAAGTCGTGAGGCCGCCGCCGAATCCCTTGCACTTGCTGCAAGAGTCTATGTACAGGTAGAAAAAACCCAGAAGGATGTGCTTTTCGGCGTACTTTTCTATATCGCCCTGTTTGTGCCGTTCGCCTTTGTCATGGAAAGATTTCTGTTCAATTTTTCCCATATTTACAAACGGATTGTCGGTTTTTTTCTTATCCTGCTCCTGCTTATTGTAATTATCTACAATGTCCACCCGGCTTTTGACCTGGCGTACAGCCCAATGATAGTCATTCTGGCCTTTTTCATTATCGGACTCTCCTTCATGGTAACTCTCATCATCTTCTTCCGCTTTGAAGATGAAATGATCCTTCTCCAGCGCAGAGCAACCCATAAACGGCCTGAGGAAATCAGCCGGTGGAAGGCCTTTGTCGCCGCCTTTTTTCTCGGAGTCTCAAATCTGAGAAGGCGAAAGATTCGAACACTGCTCACCTGCAGTACACTCATTATTTTAACCTTTACTATAATGAGCTTTACAACCATCAAGTCTAACAGGAAACAGGTTCGCCTCGACTTTAAACCGGATGCTCCTTATCGGGGACTGTTGTTAAAGAAAGTGAACTGGCAGAGCCTGCCGCCCCAGGCAACGGATATTCTGGTCGGCAGCATGACGGCAATAAGCAAACCAGCACCCCGTGTCTGGCTTGGAGGAAAAGATCCCACCAAACCTGTCACGGTGCCCCTGAGAACGGAGAAGGCTGCAATCGAGATTCATGGATTAATCGGATTAAGCCCCAATGAAGCTGCGGTAACAGGTCTGGATGGCCTGCTCAGTTCAGGAAGATGGTTTGAAGAATCCGACAACCAGGCGATCATCCTGGAAGATCAGATGGCCAGGCAACTCGGGGTAACGGCAGAAAAAAATAACCTCATATCCCTCTGGGGTATTCCGTTCACTGTTATCGGCACTTTCAACGGAGATACATTTGATAAAGCCATAGATCTTGACGGGGAGCCCCTTACTCCGGTAATCTTTCCCGACGAGGCGGGTTCCGACATCACTGAAGCGGAGCAGGACGCCCTTGAATCCGGTGATGACATACTCTCTTTCCAGAGCAGATATCAGCATATCCCTGCCAACCAAACAGCGATCATCCCGGCGGCAACCCTTCTCGCTGCAGGCGGTCAACTGAAAAATATTGCCATAAAACCGGCCAATGAAGCCGATATTCCCTCAATTGCCACCCAACTCACAGACAGGTTCAATCTGGCCATATTTACCGGCGAGGAAGGCGGTGTCCGGCTCTATAATATCAGTGATACAATGAACTACAGCGGGGTTCCGAATATAATCATTCCCCTGCTCATCTCTATTCTCATAGTACTGAACACAATGATAAGTTCCGTCTATGAGCGTAAAGGTGAAATAGCCGTATATACCTCTGTCGGCCTTGCCCCATCCCATGTGAGTTTTCTCTTTATCGCTGAAGCGATGGCCCTGGCAGTACTTTCGGTGGTTATTGGCTACCTGGTGGCCCAGGTTTCAGCAGCTCTTCTTTCTACGACATCGATCTGGCAGGGTATTACCGTAAACTACTCATCAATGGCTGGTGTTGCCGCCATGGTGCTTGTCATCATAGTTGTACTTATATCCGTTATCTACCCTTCCAGAGTAGCGGCCCGTATAGCCATACCCGATGTAAAACAGACCTTTAAACTCCCTGCCCCTATAGACAATACCATTGAGCTTATCCTCCCTTTCTTAATGAAATATGAAGAACATGAGTCCATCGGCGGTTTCATCTACAACTATTTCAAGGGGCACCAGGATATCACCCACGGCCTTTTTTCCACAGGTCCTGTCAAGATACTGTTCAGCTGTTCCACAGTGGATGAAATAGTAAAAATGGTTCATGAATCTGATACTCCTGAAGATTTAAGATGTCTCCATATCGATGCCAAGGTCTGGCTTGCACCATTTGACTTCGGTATCCTGCAGCATGTTGATGTACAGTTTTGTCCGGCCAGAGAAGGGGAAAACTTTCTTGAGATAAAAATCTCCCTGCACAGGTTGTCCGGAGAATCCGGGATATGGCAGCGCATCAACAAATCGTTTCTCTATGAGTTCCGTAAACAGCTCCTCATCTGGCGCTCCATCGATAACGAGACCCATCGACAGTTAGCGCTTTCTTTTCAAGAAATTATTGCTGAAAAGGATCTGTCCACCAATGTCCTCTGATACTATACAGAATACGTCAATTCAACCGACACGACTACCTATCCGACTGAGGGCCGGTGTGATTGGAGTACTCCTTGCGGCCGGGATCTGTCTTTTAACACCCTATAATAATATCTATATGCAGGCGACACCCCTTGGAGGAGGGCATTTCCCCCTGGCACCTTTCTTCGTCTTCATAGTTCTGGCAATCTGCATCACTGGTGTTTCCAGACTCTTCAAATCCTCCCTTCTGCTGAATGGTTCGGAATTATTGATAATCTGGATAGAGATGGTCATAGGGTCGGGTATCGCCTATACAGGATTTGCCCGCACCTTTCTCATCAACCTGACTGCACCTGTTCACTTTGCCTCCATGGGAAATCGCTGGCAGGAGGTTCTGCATCCCCTTATCCCTCCCGCACTTATACCGACAGACCATAGCGCAATTGAACTCATCTATAATGGGCTGGCCGGAGGAAGAGGAATGGGCTGGCTGGAGATTTTCTCTAAAATCCCCTGGTCAGCCTGGGTCAGACCACTCCTGGCATGGAGCTTTTTTGTACTGGTCTGCTATACCGTCATGCTTCTGCTGATCAATATACTTTCCAGGCAGTGGATCCATAATGAGCGGATGAATTTTCCCCTGTTAAAAGTTCCCGAGATGTTAAGCAAGGCAGTCGATGAGGGTACTGTCAGCAGTTTTTTCCTGAACCGCTTCCTCCTGACCGGGCTTGCCATACCGGTTCTGCTCCACCTGGTAAACGGTTTAAATCTCTATTATCCGTCAGTACCGCCTATCCCTACCCTTATTCTTGCCGGCCCATATTTTTCCGACAGCGGTCTTCTCACCGGCTTTCACAAGTTAAAAATTTATATCTATCCAGCTTTTATCGGCTTTGCTTTTTTAACATCCAGGCAAATTTCTTTTTCCTTCTGGTTCTTCTTTCTGGCCGGCTGCCTGCTCTACGGTATCCTCGATCTCTTTGGCTACTCCATCCCCGCCTCGGAGTTGGGAGTAACATTCGGCCCAACCATCGCCAGACCTGAAGAGATGCAGATGATCGGAGCATATGGAGTTTTCTTTCTTTTTCTTGTTTGGCTTGCCAGACACCATCTTGCCGAAGTATGTAAACAGTCGTTTTTCCTCAGCAAACCTGCGCCGGACAGATCCGAATGGTTTGACGTGCGTATCTCCTTCTGGGGGGCAATAGCCGGTTTTGCAATTATAATCGGCTGGTATGTATGGATGGGTATGAGTCTCCTGTCTGCAGTCCTTGTTACAGGCGCCTTTTTCATGATAATGCTTGTTGCAACACGTATTA
>JAUVON010000334.1 GCA_030599175.1 Desulfobulbaceae bacterium
TATTACGGAGAAAGTGTCCTGGTTGACTATGATGCGGTAAGAACTCTATTTTCACGGCTGAAAAATGATTTCCCGGGCAAACGTTTCGGTTACCCTAAGATCGGTGCCGGGCTGGCCGGTGGTGACTGGAATATTATCTCTGCTATTATTAATCAGGAGCTGGCTGGAGAAAATCATACCCTGGTAATCTTGATGACGTCGTAAAAAGTCCGATCTCCTTCGTTGTAGGTTTTCACCAGGCCATCGCCTTGACTTTCCCCACAGACCAGTTACTGTTGTCAACAATAGTAACTATTCCTATCAACATATCTACAGGAGGTGTTCTATGAGCAGCAGGAGAGAGTTTTTAAAGAGTTCGGTTGTTGCAGCATCAGTACTAGCCCTGGGAAGCGCCCTGCCTGTACAGGCATCAGGGGATACACTTTCAGGTGTGATCTACACGAAAGATAATCCCGGTAAATGGGGGAAAAAAGTGGGATCCCACCTCCCATCAATCACCGTTGAAGGCAGCAAGGTCACCCTGGACACCAAACATCCGATGAGTAAAAAACACTATATCATCCGTCACACCCTGGTTCTGGAAGATGGAACTGTAGTGGGAGCAAAAACTTTTTATCCTGATGTGAAAAAGGCGGTCTCAAGCTATGAACTGCCTGCCGGATATAAAGGAAAAATCTATGGCACCAGCTTCTGCAACCTGCATGATTTCTGGCTTAACGAGGCCATGGTATAGCAGGCTGACCAGAAATAAACTGTTCAGGAGTAAATACTAGATTTTACTCCTGGATGCAGTTAGGGCAAACAGTCTGGATAAAGCGGGGATCGTCTTGATTCTTGACTGATTCCTCGATGGAATACCACTGATCGTCATCGTTGCCGAGGATGTTACAGCAGGATTGACAGACAGCTACTCCCTCCCTGATCATCTCAAGATGATTGAGCACTTCTTTTAATTCGGTGACTGAGTCCGACAGGGAGATCTGGGTACGTACCATTCGCTCCGCCACCCGAACGCGCGCCCGCAACTCATTATCATTAAAAGGTTTGGTCATATAGTCGTCTGCCCCGGCGTCAAAACCTTTAACGATATCGTTATCACTGTCTCTTCCGGTCAACATAATGATATAGGGCGAATTTCCTTCCCCGATCTCCTTCACCCTTCTGCACACCTCAGGACCGGCAAGCTCCGGCATCTCCCAGTCAAGGATAGCAATTTGGGCAGCATCCTTTTGCTTTAGAGCCAGCCAGGCGTCCTGCCCGTTCACAACACTCTCAACCCGGTAACCCCAGTTTTCAAGGCTAACCTGGACCAGCATCCTTGTGGTCAACTCATCTTCGGCAATTAAAATCTTCACCGTCACTCTCCGTTACATATTGTATCACTCCCGATAAGCGGGATTTAACATCCTCTTCCTCTCCACCAACTTGATAAGTACACTTTTTGCCATACGAAAACAAGGAAATGAGTTAAACACGATAAATGGCACCAGTTTTTAACTATCATACCTTGACTTTTTGACGGAAGAGGGTCTATAAAACTTCTGACTTGTTCGACAAGATTAACCCAATTAAAGCAGACTATGGCATACAGTAAACCACGTTTATCTCCTTTCTCCCTGAGTAGACAGTTCGTTCTCGGTACATCGCCGAACAAGGTGGTGAGGGAAGCCAGTCTCTGGTTTGTTTTTCATAATGACGGCCTTCTCGTTCAACAAGGGGACGGAGGAGAAATTACTCCCGCAATTACCCCTCCATCGGAATTCGGGTTTGCACCAGAGTTCAGCTGCTGTATCGGCAACTATGGTGGTGCCGATATCTACGCAGCCGAATTATCGAAAGCAATCACACTGCCAAAAACATTGCATTTTATAAGGCTGCGCAAGTTGTTTGGCAAAATGGATAGAGATTTTTTTGCGCTGGCAGGGAGAGCCATCCAGATCATTCACTGGAACAGGGATCATAGATTTTGCGGCAGGTGCGGCACTGAGATGAAAAATCGCAGGACAGAAATTGCAAAGATCTGCCCCACCTGTAAATTTATCAGCTTTCCTCGACTCTCTCCGGCTGTCATAATGTCGGTTGTACGTGGAAAGGAGATTCTTCTGGCACGCTCCCCCCGTTTTCCTGCCGGGATGTACTCAACCCTGGCAGGATTTGTAGAACCGGGAGAAACCCTGGAAGAGACAGTGGCCAGGGAGGTGCGAGAAGAGGTGAACGTGGAGGTCTGTAATATCAAGTATATCGACAGCCAACCCTGGCCGTTTCCACACTCACTGATGATCGGTTTTTCAGCACAATACGCCGGCGGTGACATTCGGACAGACAACAATGAGATTGAGGATGCACAGTGGTTTTCCAGAGATAATCTGCCTCTCCTGCCGACCCGAATGAGCATCGCCCGCCACCTGATTGAGCTATTTATAAAAGATGGTCGTTAACCACGGGTAAAAAATCATGCAGATAATCACCTATCTTACTCTGATTCTGACCACATTTTTCTGGGGCGGCACCTTTATCGCCGGTCGCATGCTGGCAGACTCCCTGCCTCCAGCGAGCTCGAGTTTCCTCCGCTTTGCTATCGGTTCCACCTGCCTTTTCTGCATGATTCTATTCACTGAACATAAACTGCCCAAACCAAGATTATCGCAGTACTTCCCTCTTTTCCTCCTCGGTTTGACCGGAATATTCGGTTATAATATTTTCTTCTTTACGGGACTTAAATACATAACCGCCGGCAGGGCCTCTCTGTTCATTGCCTTCACTCCACTGACAATCACCCTTCTGGCCGCCCTGTTCACTAATGAACGATTGAACCTCAAGCAGTTCGGCGGAATCCTGGTCTCCCTCGCCGGTGCCTTGCTGGTTGTGAGTAATGGACAACCACGGATGCTTCTTGAGGGAGGTTTTGGCCCCGGAGAAAAGGCACTCCTGGGGTGTGTACTCTGTTGGGCGCTCTACTCGATCGTGGGACGCTCGCTTATGAAGACACTCTCCCCTCTGGCTACAGCCTGCTATTCCTCGTTTATCGGCACTCTGTTATTGGCTGTCCCGGCCTTCAGGGAGAACCTGTCAGACTCTCTTTTTACCATCTCTCCAACTGACTGGCTGAATCTCTGCTATCTCGGGATATTCGGCACGGCCATCGGCTTCTCGCTTTACAATAATGGGATCAAAAAAATCGGAGCTGCCCGTTCCGGTATTTTTGTTAACCTGGTGCCGGTCTTCGCTTTACTGCTCTCCTCCCTTTTACTGCATGAAACCCCTCAGCCGATAGTTCTGGTTGGTGGTTTTTTTATTCTCTGTGGGGTAACAGCCACCAATTTCGCCCGCA
>JAUVON010000348.1 GCA_030599175.1 Desulfobulbaceae bacterium
AAGTTAAACGTGCAATATTTAGGGTAAAAATGTGAAAAAAAGAACGTGGGCAATAATTGCCTGCATTGACGAAAGGCCATGACGGTATTTATTACCCCTATTGGAGGCGAAGCAAACGACAGAGACGGATGAACAAAAGGTATGTCTTGGCTTGGTATTATAGAGTTTGCTGGAAATGTCTGGGGAAACTACATGTGGAAAATAATTTTCAATTAGGGGTAATTACTGACCATGAAAATCCGTGATTATTGATGTTTCCAGAGTCTGCGTAACAAAAATAAAACCAAATTAATGGTATACTTTGGTTATTAACGTCCTGTTTTTTCTACAAAAGGAAAAGGAGACGAAAATGACCGAAGCCATCCATATACAAAAAGACGTACCAACTGCCCATTGGAGAATAAATCCGAGAATCAGGAAGAACAGCTCACAACTCATTCGGCCATCGCCACAGCCTCAAATAAGATCACCAACAGACAAACGCAGGATCCTCGATAGGTTCTCCCATCATCTGGCAGTAAGCGCTTTGCCAGGTGCAGAGCTAGCAATTGAGTATCTGTATTCAAAGTATATCCGGAACCTCTCTATACACACCATCAGGCAGACAGGTGGTGTGGTGCTATCCTTTTTTCAATTTCTGTACGATGATGGAACCACCATATTCACATTGACTAGACGGGATATCGGTTCTTTCGTAGAATATGAGCAAGACAGGGGGTTACGACCTGTATCAGTAATAGGGTATCTCAGAGCCCTCTATGCTTTCATTGCCTACCTGGTAAAAGAAGAGATTCTACCGCAGGAAATTATGCAGCGCAAAATTCGAATACAAGAGCCAGAGACACTGCCAAAAGCTATTCCTCAAGAAGACATACAACTTCTGCTCGACAAAATTGCAGGTGTACGGGACCGGGCACTCATCCTGCTTTTACTCCGAACGGGAATGCGGATTGGGGAGCTGCTTGCAATACAGATTAATGACATCGTTCTGTCCGATCGTAAGATCCTTATCTACCTGGGTTCAAAGAACTATCAGGGTCGGGCTGTCTACTTCAGTGAAGATGCTGAACATGCCTTGAAGCATTGGCTGCGCACCCGGGACAACAAAAAACGATATCTCTTTTACGGGACACCCGGAGAGCAGCTCAGCTATTCTACTGCCTGGGGTGTGATGAGAAAGACACTGGAACGTGCCGGGCTGGTCCATAAAAAATACAGCCTTCACAGCCTGCGTCACACCTTTGCCACAGATATGATCAATGCTGGAATGCGCGTTGAAGTACTGCAGCAACTCCTGGGGCACCAATCTATCGAACTGACCATGCGATACGCCAAACTCTCAGCTAAAACACGAGAACAGGACTACTTTCGAGCAATGCAAATTATCGAAAAGGGAGGGAAAAGAGATGAACCTTACCGAGTCAGTAATGCACTACAGAAGGTATTTGAAGAGAAAAAATTACTCCAGTCATACGATAAAAAACTACCTGAATAGACTGAAACATTTTCTGGTATGGCTTCCTGTGCCGGTAGAATTGGCAGAGCCAGTACACGTAAAGCATTATATCGACACCCTTCTTGAGAAACGATTAGGGCCACAGACCATTAACGGTCATCTTGTTGCCATCCGGAGTTTCTACTACTATCTGCTGGATGAAGAAGAGCTAGCGGTTGCAAATCCTGCAGTCAGAGGAGTGGCTCTGCGCTTACCGGATCCATTGCCCCGGCATCTGCAGGACCATCAGGTAGCCTCCTTTTTTAGTGCGATCACTAAGAAACGTGACTTGGCAATGTTCATGCTGATGTTGCGTTGCGGGTTGAAGAGGTGGCAAATCTAACTCTTGGAGCCATTGATTACGGACGTAATCAGATTATGGTGAAATGCGGCAAAGGTGCCAAAGACCGAATCGTATTTATAAATATTGATGCTGCCAATGCTCTGGCAGCGTATTTACAGATAAGACCATCAACACCGGAACAGAGGATCTTTCTGGTAGAGAAAGGGGTGTATAAAGGGAAACCCATTTCTGTGCGTGGCATCCAGAAAAGAATAGAATACTACTCCAGGAAAAGTGGTATCCAGGTGTCGTGTCACCAACTGCGTCATACCATGGCGACTCAGTTGCTCAACGCCGGTGCTGACGTGGTAACCCTCCAGTACCTGTTGGGTCACCGCAGGATCAAGACAACCATGCGCTATGCCAGGCTATCAAATCAAAAGGCTCGAAATGATTATCACCAGACAATGAAAGTAGTGGAGGAAAATGGAACCACATCTACATGGAATATGAGGTGTTGAACCGCTCCGTCAGTGGATAAAATTTATTCCATCGGTATTTAATAATGACAAGAGTACCCTGGTAACAATATAATATAAAAAGAAAAACAGGATTTGTTACGTATACTAACAGAGAGTCAACAAAAGAGATTCTGGAAACATCTTGCCCTTCATAACAGTTTTTATTGTCAGGTATTTCTAAGCAGGATTGAATTTCTACAGGTTAAGAACAGGTTTTTATGTTGTTAGGTTCTTGGGACAACTCCCTATTTTCCTTAACAGTAGTTATGTAGCGAGTTTAATTATGTTGTGTATCTTATTGGTCTTCTTCTTTTGATTTTTAAAAAAATATTGCAAATATTCCTTTTTATTCCTCTGTTTCTTTATATTTCATGGATAGCCACTTTTTTAGAGGGAAACACCCCTCTAAAATATTTATTTGTGCTATAGATATTTATATTTGTTAATTTATAATTAATTTTTCAATTGCGGTTCACCACATTTTATTTTAGAATTCCAGATTGGGTAATAGCGTATAAACAGAAACATCCACGAGTAACTTAGCTCTGATTTACCATCCAGCAGGAGATCGCTATGTCACTACACCAACATAAACTTCAAGTTCTTGCCATTCTTTCGGATAATTTACGCACCTCCCAGCCCCAACTTGTTCCCACCGCAACTATTGCCGGGAAAATAGACATACAGTTGCCGAAACTCCACCAAATTCTGAAATCCATGGACGGTATGGGCATCATCCAAACTGACTCCGACCTGCAATACAACCTTATCACCCGAAAAGGGTTGAGCTATCTGGGTGAAAAATAACTGACTATTCCCACATTTTTTCAACATATGACCGCAACCAACAAACAGGC
>JAUVON010000081.1 GCA_030599175.1 Desulfobulbaceae bacterium
GTGCCGCCGTAATTTTCAGTTACGCCGTCAACCTGGAAGCACACATTAAGGTCATGAATTTTATCAGGTAGAATATGATCTGAAAACTTCTCTGAAAAATTCATAATTCTGTCATAGGCTAAAGAGCCGGAAATAATTACGTTCATAGTAGAAACCTTTATTTATGTGAGTATTGCAAAAAAAGTTTGTTGCCGAAGTAGTGCTCCCCATATTTTAGTTTTCCCCCTGCTGCCCTCAGGAACTGCTGACGTGGGAGTAGTTGGCAAGATATACTGCAGAAATAACGATTATTCCACCAGCAAGCTGCATAACAGATAGTTTTTCCCCAAGAATTACCCAGGCTCCGAATGCTGTAATCAATGGAATACCATTGAGACAGACAGCGGCCCGGGAAGCAGGTATTCTGGTCAAGGCATAATTATAGCAGAGAAAAGCCCCAATTGTGGAAAAAACAGTAAGACCGATTACGGCTGTAATTGCCCCCGTTGTCACTGCATCCCATTTTATTTGTGGAAAGGTAAAGAGAAAGGCGGGGAAAAAGAATATCGCTCCGAAAATGATCTGCATGCCGGTGATCTGAACTGGGGAGAAAACTGCACCGAGTTTGCGGATCATTATCATGTAAATTGACGCTGAAAAAACCGCCCCAAGAATAAGTAGATCTCCTATGAGTCCCCCTTGAAAAGTATGAACGTTTTGTCCTCCAAAGACCAGAAGTGCCACTCCAAACATGGATATAACAATGCCGATGGTATTAACGATTCTAACACGTTCTTTGAGGAACACGATGGATAGGAAAAGGACAACAATGGGGATGGTGGCAATTATAAGGGATACCTTGGTGGCTGAACTGTATTGCAGTCCGATTGTTTCAAAGCTGAAGTAGAGTCCCGGCTGGAAAATTGCCACAAATAGCAGAGGCTTTATGTTGTCCCATGTGAGGACGGGGAGGCCTGTTCGCATAAGCAGGAAAGTAAAGAAAATTGAAGCGGCAAAAAAACGAAAAAATATAAGACAGAAAGGAGGGAAGCTCTGCAACGCAATCTTTGTTGCCACAAAAGATAATCCCCAGAAAAGTACAGCCATTGCAAGAGCAATATAGGTGAGCAGCGTTTGCTTATCCGACATTTTATTTAAATTTCGGTTATATCGATATGTCTTCTGATTTGTGTCTGTCCCGGGATGCTGTTTCGATCTATTAGGGTCAGGGAGTACGAGGAATGAGGATGTTTCAGCTATTGCTGGACAAGCTCTCATATGGAGAGCGAGCATAATCTATTGGTGGAAATAAATCTTGCAGGTATTTGACCGGCAGAAAAAAAGCTATTGTCGGGCAACTGTTTATTACGGTTGTTATGTAGAGTCGCCAAGGTTGTTGATTTACGATTCTTCTTGAGTTTTTTCCAGTAGTTTGTTACGCAAAAGAGAATTACTCGTCCCTGTTCGCTATCCCGGTATATATTTTTGTCCAAGGTTGGAAAAGATTTTCTCTGTTACAGATAGAAAGACTGTTGTTCAACTTGTGTGGCTATGTTATTTAGAGAGATTATTACATACAACAGGGTGTAGTTGGAGATCGCTATAGCCGGAAAAGTGTGTTTGTGTTTTTATGGGGTTGTTGTGACCTCTTTTAATTGAAATCCTAATATAGGAGATGAGGATGAAAAAACTTTCGTTGTTGTTGGTTGCTGCACTGGCGGTACTGGCCTTTTCTGCAGGGTCTGTCTATGCTGTTGACACCCTTGCTGAAATTCAAAAACGTGGTGTCTTGCGGGTTGGGATGGAGCCGGGGTACATGCCTTTCGAGTTGACCAACCAGAAAGGAGAGATCATCGGTTTTGATGTTGATATGGCAAAACGTATGGCCAAAGCAATGGGTGTAAAACTGGAACTGGTTTCTACTGCCTGGGATGGTATCATTCCCGCCCTGCTTACCGGTAAGTTTGATATCCTGATGTCGGGAATGACCTTGACTCAGGAGAGGAATATGACGATCAATTTCGCTCAGCCTTATATCCTCATCGGTCAATCTATTCTCCTTAAAAAAGAGTTTGCGGGGGAGGTAACCTCTTATAAAGATCTGAACGATCCCAAGTACACAGTTGGCTCGAAGCTGGGAACTACCGGGGAGCAAGCCACTAAGCGTATGATTTCCAAAGCAAAATATATATCTTATGAGACTGAGCAGGAAGGTGTTATGGAGATTGTGAACGGGAAAATTGATGCGTTTATTTATGATTTACCCTTTAATGCTATCGCCTTCTCCCAAAAATCCCAGGGGAAATTGGTTCATCTTGACCAGCCTTTCACTAGGGAACCACTTGCCTGGGCTATCCGTAAGTCTGATCCTGACTTTCTTAACTGGTTGAACAACTTCATGAGCCAGGTCAAGTATGATGGCGTATATGAAAAGATTTATAATAAATGGTTCAAGGATGACGCCTGGTTGAAAGAAATCCAGTAAATCGTGCTGTTGCAGATAAGTATGTTAACCCGATAAACGGGATTCAGTTCAGTGCCCCTTTCGAAGGGGTACTGAACCCTGACTTTGACAACGCCTGATCCGGAGTCTCGCAGGCTCGCTTACTTGCTTTGTTGCTGCAAATAAAGTGTTGTCCCAAGTCCTCCAAAATTCCACTTTTTAGTACCTTGAAAATATATTTCGTGAAGATACTTATTCAAGGATTTTTAACCCGAATAAATCGGAATTTTAGAATGCCTGGATAAGTGCCATGAAACTATATTCAACTACATAATTTTAAACGACCTTCCTCAATTTCTTGTTTTTTCTTACAGAAGTTCTGGAGTAAGGCACTAAAAAATTCTGATTTATTTTGCTTGCGAGTGTTTCAGCAAATAAGGAAACTCTATTTTGAATGCCACAGAAAGGATATGGCCATGGAAAATATTGCTGGCAGTCATCTTGATTTTGCTGGCAGCCGGCACCTGGGGTTCGGTTAGACAAATTGATTATCAGTGGCGATGGTACAGGGTACCACAGTATTTTTTTTACCTCGCTGAAGATGCGCAAAAGATCCCCTTTGATGGAACCGTCTCAAAGATTGAAAAAGCCGGAGAAACAGCAACGGTCACTCTCATATCTGAAAGTTCGGAAGTTGTCACCGTTGAGGTAGAGACGGTGGGAATTAAGGTTTCTGAAGGTGAGGAACTGTTTGAAGATGATACAGTCGGCTTTATTTCAGAGTGGCGTCTGGGGCCACTGATGAAAGGGCTATGGACAACGATATGGTTGTCAGCGATAGCTTCCGTATTCGCTCTTATCCTTGGACTTATTGCGGGACTTGCCAAGGTGTCTAAAAATTATACAATTCGCGGTCTTGCCATGGTCTACGTGGAATGTATTCGGGGGACACCGCTCCTGGTGCAGATTTTTATCGCCTATTTTTTCCTTGGTACAGTATTTGATCTGAGCCGAAATGTGTGCGGCATAGGTGCGCTGGCTCTGTTTGCCGGGGCCTATGTGGCTGAAATTGTCCGGGCAGGTATCCAGGCAATTCCACCTGGACAGACTGAGGCCGCGAGGTCGCTCGGCATGACAATGCCTCAGACAATGATGGATATTATTCTGCCCCAGGCGTTTAAGAAGATACTGCCGCCACTGTCGGGACAGTTTATCAGCCTTATAAAGGATTCATCCCTGGTATCTGTTATCGCAATAACTGATTTGACTAAATCAGGGCGTGAGATCATTACTTCGACCTTTGCCACCTTTGAGGTCTGGCTCGTCGTTGCTGCTATGTATCTCTTGGTAACATCACTACTTTCGCAAGTTGTTTTCTATATGGAACGGAGGCTCGCCGTAAGTGATTAAAGCCAAAAATGTTGTTAAACTTTTTCATGGATATGGCACCACTGTGCGTGCGGTGGATGGTGTTTCAACGGAAGTAGAAAGAGGTGAGGTCGTTGTTGTTATTGGCCCATCCGGCTCTGGTAAATCAACATTTCTTCGTTGTATCAACGGCTTGGAAGTGTTCTCAGAAGGGCATATCATCATTGATGGTGTGGATCTTGCGGACAAAAAAACGAATATTAATAAGGTTCGAATGGAAGTCGGCATGGTTTTCCAGCAGTTCAATCTTTTCCCCCATAAAACTGTTCTCCAAAATTTGACCCTGGCGCAGCGTCGGGTCCGAAAGCGCAGTAAAAAAGTTGCTGAAGAAAAGGCGCGTGCATTGCTGGAGAAGGTTGGTATTCCTGAAAAAGCAGACGAGTATCCGTCCCGGTTGTCAGGAGGTCAGCAACAGCGTGTTGCAATTGCCAGAGCTCTAGCCATGGAACCGAAGATTATGCTGTTTGATGAGCCGACTTCCGCTCTTGATCCCGAAATGGTAGGTGAGGTTCTTGATGTTATGAAACAGCTTGCCAGAGAGGGAATGACCATGGTTGTTGTCACCCATGAGATGGGATTTGCACGAGAAGTAGCTGACAGGGTGCTCTTTATGGATGAGGGAAAAATTGTTGAAGTTGGAACACCGGAACACTTTTTTACCGAACCCAGGGAAGCCAGGACAAAGCTCTTTTTGAAGCAGGTTCTGTAGAGTAATAAGAATTGGTTTTTACGAAGCAGTTAAAGGCAGTATTGGCTTAAATATTTTAGAAATCCCGATTTATTCGGGCCAGGAGGTTGGTTGAATGCGACTGTTGAGAGCGTTGATTGTGGCAATGTTGAGTCTCGGATTATGCACAGTTAGTTTTGCAGCAAAAGAGATGAAAGTTGGTTTTGTTTATGTTTCTCCCATTGGCGATGCCGGGTACTCTTATGCTCATGATGTTGGACGTCAGGCTGTCGAGGCAATGGATGGTGTGACAACATCGTATGTGGAATCGGTATCTGAAGGAGCCGACTCCGAGCGGGTAATCCTTAATATGGCCCGTAAAGGTTTCGATGTCATCTTTGCTACCAGTTTTGGATATATGGATCCCATGCTCAAGGTGGCCAAACAATTTCCCAAGATTGCCTTCCTTCACTGTTCCGGTTTTAAGATGGCAGATAATATGAGCAATTATTTTGGCCGTATCTACCAGGCCCGTTATCTCTCAGGGATTGTGGCAGGCAGTATGACCAAGTCGAATGTGATCGGATATGCTGCCGCATTTCCGATTCCTGAAGTTATTCGCGGCATCAATGCCTTCACCCTTGGTGCACAGTCGGTCAATCCCGATGTAACCGTCAGGGTGGTATGGACTAAAACATGGTATGACCCTGCAACGGAAAAGGAAGCTGCAAAATCGTTGCTGGATGTAGGCGCGGACGTTATTGCCCAGCATCAGGATTCACCTGGACCTCAGGAGGCTGCACAGGAAAAAGGAGTTTATTCTATTGGTTACAATTCAGATATGTCCGCCTTTGCACCCAAGTCACATATGACGGCGCCTGTCTGGAACTGGGGGCCGTACTATACAAAAGTTGTTGAGCAGGTGAAGAAGGGTACATGGAAAGCAGAATCTGCCTGGCCCGGGTTAAAGGAAGGAATCGTCGATCTGGCACCATTTGGCGCGATGGTTCCTCAGAATGTACAGGATAAGGTGAATAAGGAAAAGGCGGATATAATTGGTGGGAAAAAGATTTTCACAGGGCCTGTAAAAGATCAGAAAGGTACTGTCAAAATTGCCGGCGGCGTAGCCGCAACTGATAAAGAGCTCCTGGGAATGACCTGGTTTGTGAAGGGAGTTGTCGGCACCACTGAATAATTGCTGGTGAACTGTTACCGATAGATTGATGTTTCACATTCGAACAATGAAAAGACAGGAGCCCCTGAGTGTTGGGGGCTCCTGTCTTGTTTTATTATCAGCATTGATACTTTCTCTGCTGCTCAGTGGATTATTGTTGTTTCTCCGTGGGACACCTCCTGTAGATGGTATCGTAACACTTTTTCAGGGAGCTTTTGGTTCCAGGTGGGCTATCGAGGACAGTATTCTCAAAGCGATTCCCATTTTTCTTTGCAGTCTCGGGGTTGCTATCGCTTTTAGGTTGCAAATATGGAATATCGGGGCGGAGGGCCAGTTCGCATTGGGAGCAATCGGTGCAACCTGGGTCGCCCTCAGTTTTCCCCAGTGGCCTAAGATTGCCCTGCTTCCTGCAATGGTTCTGGCGGCGGCTGTTGCCGGGGGAGGATGGGGAATGATCCCTGCCATTTTGCGGCAACGTTTGAAAACCAATGAGATCATCGTTACCCTGATGATGAACTACATTGCCATCCTCTTTCTTGAATACCTTGTGTATGGAGTCTGGAAAGATCCGACCAGCTTTGGATTTCCAATGACTCCGGAATTCACCGAGCAGGCTATTGTCGGCAAGATAGGTACTACTTCCATTAACTGGGGGCTGGCACACTGTCTGATCCTGGGAGTGCTTGTCTGGGGTTTCTTTAAATTCACTCGAACAGGTTTTGAAGTCAAAGCCTGTGGAGATAATGTCAGAGCTGCCAGATATGCAGGTCTTCCCTATGATCGGCTTGTTGTTCTTGTAATGGTCTTAAGCGGTGCTCTTGCCGGTTGGGCCGGTTTTCTTGAAGCATCCGCCACTGTAAACAGACTGCAGCCAAGCATAATGGTCGGATATGGATATACTGCTATTGTTGTCGCATGGTTAGCCCGTCTTCATCCTTTGAGTATCGGTATTGCCTCATTCCTGCTTGCCGGTCTGCGCGTGGGGGTTGAAAATATCCAACTTGATCTGCAGGTACCTGCTGCGTTTGGGGGCATTATTGAGGGATTGATTTTGCTTACTGTTCTGGCCGGAGGGTTTTTCACCCACTATCGTCTCGTTCGGGGGAAAAAATGATGGAGATTACAATTATTATCCCCCTCCTTGCTGCTGCAGTGCAATCCGGTACCCCGATACTCTATGCCACTCTTGGTGAAATTATTACAGAGAAATCCGGGGTGCTGAATCTCGGTGTAGAGGGTGCGATGATTATTGGCGCACTCGCCGGGTTTATTGTTTCCAGATACACAGGCAGCCCAGTTCTCGGTTTTTTTGCAGCAGGTATTGCCGGATCTTTTGCGACCTCCATACATGGTGTTGTTTGTCTCTGGTTTCAGGGAAACCAGGTTGTTTCCGGGCTGGCCCTCACTATTCTTGGTGCGGGTTTAGCGAATTATCTGGGGACTTCATATGTGGGACTTTCTGCACCCGGTTTCAGTCCTTTTGCTGTCCCCCTGCTGTCAACAATTCCTGTTCTGGGGCCAATCTTTTTCAATCACGATATCCTTGTATATATCAGCTATTGTATTCCTCCTGTTATGTGCCTTTTTTTTTCATCTACTCGTTTTGGCCTTGGTCTGCGGGCAGCAGGGGAATATCCGGCAGCTGCCACGGCAGCCGGATTGAACGTTCTTGCTTATCGCTGGTTTGGTATCTTGGCAGGCGGATTTCTTATGGGGCTTGGTGGTGCTTATCTTTCTCTTGCCTATACTCATTTATGGACAACCAATCTTACCGGAGGAAGAGGGTGGATAGCTGTTGCCCTGGTTATCTTTGCCTTCTGGCGACCCGGTCGGGCTGTGTTGGGCGCCTATCTCTTTGGCTCTGTTATGGCACTGCAGTTACGTCTTCAGGCTTTGGGCACACAAGTACCTTCTTCGATTCTGCTTATGCTGCCCTATGTATTAACGGTATTTGTGCTGGTTATGTCTTCATGGAGGAAGAAGACTAATGAAGAGCCTGCAGCGCTTGGAGTCAATGTTGAGCCTGTTGGTTGATATGAATAATATAAAATTAATGATAATATTTAGTGAGGAATGTGAATGTCTGCAAATGATAAATACAGAAAAACCTATCCGATTTCCTGGGATCAATTGCATAGAGATTCAAAGGCGCTGGCCTGGCGACTTCTTGATATGGACTATTTCAAAGGGATTATTGCCATTACCAGAGGGGGGTTGGTGCCGGCAGCGATTGTAGCCCGTGAGCTTGATATTCATCTCGTCGATACAGTCTGTGTTTCCGGCTATGACTGGAAAGATAAAAAAAATGAAGCCGATATATTGAAAGGGTTTGATGGTGACGGGGAAGGATGGCTGCTTATTGATGATCTGGTTGATACAGGCCGGACGGCCCTTGTTGTCAAAGGGCTGGTTCCCAAGGCTCATTTTGCTACGGTCTATGCAAAACCTGCAGGGCGTCCCGAGGTAGACACTTTTATCACAGAAGTGAGCCAGGATACCTGGATTCTTTTTCCGTGGGACACCGAATCTCAATTTGTGACGCCAATTGCAGGAATTGAGAGAGCCTGAGGATGAGCAGCGGAGGACCTCTTATACGACTTGAAAACATCTCAAAATCTTTTGGTAAGGTCCAGGCCAATCGAGATATAACGCTCGAGATTATGGAGGGAAAGATCCTTGCCCTGCTGGGAGAAAACGGGGCAGGAAAGTCCACCCTTATGTCGATTCTGGCAGGACAGATGCTGCCGGATACGGGTACTATCTACCTGGGTGAAAAACCAGTACAACTTTCCACCACAGAGAAGGCGATCAGTGCCGGGGTCGGCATGGTGTATCAGCATTTTAAGCTTGTGGATGCTATGACAGTGGCGGAGAACGTTTTTCTTGGTCAAAAAGGTGGTTTCTGGCTTAAGAAAAAAAAGATGTCACAGGTAGTTGAGCAACTGGCCGGCCAATATGGCATGAAGGTTGATCCCGGTGCCAGAATTTCTGATCTCTCGATGGGGGAGAAACAGCAGGTCGAAATCTTAAAACTTCTTCACCGCAAAAGTACTGTTCTGATCTTTGATGAACCCACTGCTGTGCTCACACCTAACGAGGCTGAAAATCTTTTTGCCACCATGAAGATCATGGTAAAAAAGGGAAAGGGTATTGTCTTTATAAGCCATAAACTTGAAGAGGTGATGACGATTGCAGACAATATTGCAATCCTCAGGCGGGGAGAAATTGTTGACAGGGTAGCAGCTTCAAATGTCTCGTCTACGGCTGAACTCGCAGAGCGGATGGTTGGACGTGAGGTACTTCTGCAGGTCGATAAAGAATCTATGGAGCCTCGGCAGATTGTGTTGAGGTTGAGAAATTTGTCCGGTTCAGGCCTTACAAAAATTAGTCTGGATCTGCGACAGGGAGAAATATTGGCTCTTGTTGGAGTTGCCGGTAATGGTCAGAAACCTCTGGTGGAAGCAATCTGTGGTCTCAGCAAACCACCTCCTGATACGGTGACTATCCTTGGTATGGAATGGCGCAAGTTTTTCAGGAAGGCGGAATGGGACAATGCTCTTTCATATATTCCGGAAGACAGGCAGGGCCTTGCAACCTGTCAGGGCCTGGATCTGCTGGATAATTTTCTACTTACAACCCGTGGCGGATTTACAAAAGGTCCCTGGCTGCAAAAAGAAGTGGCCAGGGAAAAGGCAGGCTATCTTATTGAAGAATTTGATATTCGCCCTCCTGATATGACTCTATTTGCCTGGCAATTATCAGGTGGTAATCTTCAGAAAATGGTTCTTGCCCGTGAGTTTTATCGTAAACCGCGACTGATTGTGGCTGAGCAACCCACCCAGGGGTTGGACATTGCTGCCACCGAAGACGTTTGGAACCTTCTGCTAACAGCCCGTGAACAGGCGGGAATTCTTCTGGTGACCGGAGACCTCAATGAGGCGTTTGTTCTATCCGACAGGATCGGCGTAATGTATAACGGTAAAATTGTTGAGACCTTTGATACCGATAATAAGGAGAAGCTCGACCAGATTCCACAGATGATGGCGGGGTTGGCAGTTTCCTGATTAGCTTAAAGAATTATTGATGGAATAGCAAAGAATCCAAGTTTTTACGAAACCATCATAA
>JAUVON010000030.1 GCA_030599175.1 Desulfobulbaceae bacterium
ATGATAAGTGAAGTATGTGAATTACTTGTCCAACACGAAAAAAGTGCAGAGCCTTCATCCGTTGAATCAAAAATCATCCATGATGCTGTTCTCCTTCAGGATATTCAAGAAAACAGTTCAGGGGAGACAAAGGAAAAAGATATCGTATCTGCAGAGCAACTCTTTACCTCATCTGCCAGAGATTTGGCTGTAGAATTTGCCTGATAACCGCCAGGTGAATCATCATTTTTACAGGAGGGGATAATCCCCTCCTGCCCCCCTCCAAGGCAACCCCACCCTGTTTTCTCCCTCTTTTCTCCTGCATTCCTTGTCTCTTCCCCCAATTTATTATAAAATCAAGCAAATACAGACCAGAGCGAAATAGTGCGGCCAGCTCTTCACTATTTCTCTATTTAACTCGAACCGGATGGCTATGGCATCAATACTCGTAGTTGATGATGAACGCAGCATGAGAGACTTCCTGAAAATTCTTCTGGAAAAAGAGGGGAATGATGTAGTTACTGCAGAAAACGGCAAAGCTGCACTTGATGCGATCAAGAAATACGAGTTTGATACTGTTGTCACTGACATCCGCATGCCTGGAATGACCGGCATCGAACTCCTTGAAAAAATAAAAGAAGACCTACCCGACCTGCCGGTCATCATGATTACAGCCTTTGCTTCCCCTGATGATGCTGTTCTGGCAATGAAAAACGATGCATTTGATTACATCAGTAAACCATTCAATGTGGACGAAATAAAATCAGTCATCGAATCCGCCACCGGTAAAAGCAGAAAAACACCACAAACGGTGAAACCGTCCGAATCATTTCCTGGGATTATCGGACAAAGCAGGGAGATGCTCAGAATCTTCGACATGGTAAAACGGGTTGCACCAACCCCGGCGAATGTACTCATCTATGGTGAATCCGGTACAGGCAAAGAACTGGTAGCCAAGGCTATTCACGAGCATAGCAGGGTAGCAGATGAAGCCTTTGTCCCTATCACCTGCAGTGCCATCCCCGAAGACCTGATGGAAAGTGAATTGTTCGGTCATGTCAAAGGCTCTTTTACCGGCGCCATTCACGATAAACCCGGACTGTTTAATGAGGCCGACAACGGCACAGTCTTTCTCGATGAAATTGGTGAACTCACACCAATTATACAGACAAAACTCTTACGAGTGCTCCAGGAACGAGAAATAAAACCGGTGGGCGGCACCCGCATAAAGCAAATAAGCATTCGAATTATTGCAGCAACCAACAAAATTCTTGAAGAAGAAATAGCCGCAGGGAGGTTCAGAGAAGATCTCTTTTATCGATTAGCAGTTGTTCCTCTCCGGGTTCCTCCTTTACGTGAAAGAAAAGGCGATGTCCCCCTTCTGGTCGACCATTTTTTAAAAAAATACTCCAAACTGCTGGATAAAGAAATACAGGAGATATCTTCATATGCACTGGAAGTTCTGATGAATTATGACTTTCCTGGAAACGTCCGTGAACTTGAGAATATCATTGAGCGTGGTGTCGCCCTGGAAAATTCCAACATTATCCTGCCGGAGAGCCTGACCCTCTATGGCGCTAACAGAGAAGATCATGAAGCCAACCAATCGTTCCAGGCCCAGCCTCTTTTCCAGACTGTAGCCAGTGAAGAAGAATTATACGATCTGGGAATCGAACATGTTCTAACCAACCTGGAAAAACGTCTTATCATGCACACCCTGCAAAAAACTAATAATTCAAAAATGCGCGCAGCAGAACTTCTGCAGGTCAGCTTCCGCTCCCTTCGTTATAAAATAAAAAAATATGATATAAATTAGAGCCAATGGATCTGAAATCATTGACTGACCGTGCACAGCAGACAATCAATATAGACCAGAATCTGCGAACCCGTCTGCTTTGGATGCTGCTCCTGCGTGTCATCCTCTATACACTTTTACTGGGCATCAGTTTTATTTTTCAGGGAGAACAGTTTGATGTCATAGTGCTGCCTTCGAACCTTCTGATTCTGCTTCTTTTCTCCATCTATCTGATCACCATTTTTTTCGCATTTTTCCTTCTTTTTTTCTTAGGCAATTTGCGAAAATTCGGGTTTATTCAAATCCTGCTTGATACCTTCTTTGTCACAGCTCTGGTCTTTTTTTCAGGGTCATCCAACTCAATTTTTACTTCTGTCTATTTTTTTCCTATCATCGCCGGAGGACTGATTCTTCCCAAAAGAGGGGGACTGCTTGCTGCAGCTGCATCAAGCCTGCAGTATGGTTTCCTGCTGGCACTGGAGCTGTATGGCTTCTATCCCGGCTATATTCTGGAATTTATCTTTTTCGCTCCAAGATCCACCGCACTGATTATCAATCATTTTGCAATACATGGTTTAACCTTTTTCCTCGCTGCAGCATTAAGCACAATTTTTGGAACACGGCTCCGGATCACAGAGGACGCACTGAACGTCTCGATAAAAAAATTTGACCATCTGACAACACTTTACAAACAGATCTTCGACAATATCACCACCGGAATACTGACAATTGACAACCACCATATCATTACCTCAGCAAATAATGCAATTGAGACAATAACAGGTCGTCCCGCTATTGCCATGATAGGAGAAGAACTCAGCTCCCTCTTCCCGCACTTAGATCTTTCCAGGCCCAACCTCAGACTGACAACCAATTTTACCAAAACTGACGGGAAGAAAATTCGCATAGGCTATGCTCATATAGTCATTGAGAGTGCAGTCGAAACCGCCTCCTCGGAGGATTCGCCACAAAAAATAATCACCCTTCGTGATATCAGCGACATTGAGAAACTGGAAAAACAGGTGCGGCAGACAGAAAAACTGGCCGCCATCGGTATGATGAGTGCTTCCATTGCCCATGACTTTCGCAATCCTCTCGCTGCAATATCGGGGTCTGCTCAGCTTTTGGCAAACGACTTCACAGCTGGAGATCCAGGCAATAACACCAATTATAAGCTTACCAATATTATTCTCAGGGAGTCGACCAGACTTATTGACACAATTGGTGATTTTTTAAAATTCTCACGGCCGGAACATGCAAACAAGACATGGTTTTCCCTTCAAAACTGTCTTGATGAAGTACTGCAGGTATGCCGAGCAGATCCGACCTGGCCGCCAACCTGTGAGGTCAGAGTAACCATAGAGAAAACATTAGACATCTGGGCAGATGAGAAACTGTTATTTACTGCCTTTATTCATCTCATTCACAATGGTCTCGCCTTTTGTCCAAAAGGAGAAGAACAGATCACACTAACTGCTTATGAGATAGAAACTGATGCAGGTGAAGAAGCGGTGGAGATATCAATAAGTGACAATGGACCAGGAATCCCGAAAAGCGAACGTGAGGAGCAGATCTTTGAACCATTCTTTACATCCAGAGCCGACGGCACAGGGCTAGGATTGGCTATAGTCCAGCAGACTATCAGGGCACACCAGGGATCGATAAGGGTTGAAGATGCAGAAACAGGTGGCGCACTTTTTATTCTTGCCCTGCCTCTGCCAAGCCAACCGGAATAAATCGTAGCTATTCCACCGAAACAGGGATAACTTTAACTTTTCCGGACAACCTCCTGTTCCTGCTCTTTCCAGACCGTGGCACCAAGTCCCGTCAATTTTCCGACAAGATCCTCATATCCCCGTTCTAAATGATAAATACGGGTGATTTCGGTTCTGCCGGATGCAGCAAGACCAGCAATAACAAGTGAAGAGCTGGCTCTTAAATCAGTCGCCATAACAGGCGCACCACTTAAACCTTGTATCCCTTTACCGGTCACAACAGCATTGTGGCCGTCAACCTTAATATCTGCCCCCATTCTTTTTAACTCAGCTACATGCATGAAACGATTTTCAAAAATAGTTTCGTTGATCATACTCACACCCGACCCAATGGCCATAAGCGTCATAAACTGGGCCTGAAGATCCGTAGGATACCCTGGGTAAGGCATAGTTTTTATATCTACACTTTGTAATCTTTTGGTAAAAGAATTGATACCTTCCGGCCAGCCGACAGTGACTGTATCCTCAGTTTCCGTCACCGTCAATCCAGCAGCACGCAACTTTTCAAGTAGAGAAGGAAGATGGGCTGGATTGCAGTGCGTCACTGTTCCACTACCTCCTGTGGCAGCAATTGCAATGAGGTAGGTGCCCGCCTCAATACGATCGGGGATAATTTCACAATCTGCCGGACGAAGTGTTTTCACCCCATGTATTGTAAGTTTGTCACTCTCTTTCCCTTCGATATCTGCTCCCATCCCGTTGAGCATATCCACAAGATTACCGATCTCCGGTTCACGGGCGGCGTTTTTTAATACTGTAGTTCCCTCCGCCAGGACAGCAGCCATCAGAAGATTTTCTGTGGCTGTTACGGAAGGAATATCAAAATAGATCACGTTGCCTTGAAGCGGACTGTCTCTTTCTGCATCCACATAACCATTTTCAAGTTTGCAGGAGACCCCAAGAGCTTTCAAGCCCATGATATGAAAATTGATCGGTCTGGCGCCGATTGCACACCCTCCGGGCAGAGATACTTTCGCCCTGCCGAGACGGGCAACCAGTGGCCCAAGCACCAGCACAGAGGCCCTCATTGTCTTTACAAGATCATATGAGGCCTCCGCATGAACCAGGTTAGTACTATCCAGAGTAACAACATCACCCTTTCGTTCACTGGTTACCCCAAGTTCAGCCATCAGTCTGAAAAAAGTACGGGTGTCTCTGAGATCGGGTACATTGCGAAGAGTATGTTTGCCTGCAGTCAGAAGAGTTGCTGCAATCAACGGTAAGGCTGCATTTTTAGCCCCGCTGATTCTCACTTCACCTGAGAGCGGTCTACCTCCTTCAACAATCAGTTTTTCCATACCATATCTCCTTTATATGAAAGTCATGTGCTATCTTGAAGAAAAGGGAGTCAGAGAGGTGTTGCCCACTTTAGTAAATCTTATTCTGCCAGCATGCCATGCAGTACACGATCACGGCCAGTATAATCAATCAGTACTTCAACCAGACTAAAATCAGGAAGACCTCTTACGCTCTTTTCAAAAATGCGGCGTACCTCCTGCCCTTGATCTGCACCTATTTCGATAAAAATCTCACCTCCCGGTTTAAGCATTGAGGGAAGTATACTGCGCATTTTCAGAATAAGATCCAGGCCTCTTTCCCCTCCATCCAGGGCAAGGTGCGGTTCAAAGCGGGCGACTTCCGGCTCCAGATCGTTGTTCAGAGCGAACCGACTCACATAGGGAGGATTGGAAACAATGAGTGAAAATTTTTGATTTTGCAATAGACAGGAAAACAGATCACCCTGAATAAAATCAATCCTGGACATAACATCATGGCGGCAACTGTTTAATTGGGCAACACGGAGCGCATTTGCAGAAATATCGGTTGCGACAACTCTTTCTCCTGTTTCTTTAGCAAGAACAATAGCAATCACACCGCTGCCGGAGCAAAGATCTAAAATCTTACCGGAACTGAAATTGGATCTTTTAGCCAGAGAAAGTGTCCTCTCTATCAAAAACTCAGTCTCAGGGCGGGGAATAAGAACATCAGGAGTAACATAAAATGGCAGGGACCAGAATTCACACTGCCCTAAAATATAACCGACAGGCTCTCTTTTCTTACGCCGATCAATGCATTGCCGATACTGTTCCTGCCTGGTTTCATCTACCGCGGATTCTGCCAGAAGAAAAATTTCAGTCCTGCTTTTTCCCAGGCTGCTTTCCAGGAGCAGGCGTGCATCAGTGGCGGCTTCCACCACACCCGATTGCTCAAGTTCCATTATGCCAGATTCCAGCAATTCTTTTACACGCATCAGATCCAGGAAAATTATTGAATTTCTTTTAATTTCTCAGCCTGATCATGGGCAATCAGAGGAAAAATAACCTCTTCAAGTTTACCACTGACAATTGCTTCCAGTTTATAGAGGGTAAGATTTATTCTATGGTCTGTCATACGCCCCTGGGGAAAATTATAGGTCCGTATTCTCTCACTGCGATCTCCACTTCCAACCTGACTCTTTCTATCCTGGGATATTTTGTCATGGTGTTCCTTTTCCATCTGGTCGAGCAATCGTGCCCTGAGAACAGTCAAAGCCTTTGCTTTATTTTTATGCTGGGATTTTTCATCCTGACATATAACTACCAGGCTGGTTGGCAAGTGAGTTATTCGAATAGCAGAGTCCGTAGTATTAACTGATTGCCCCCCTGGCCCCGATGACCTGAATACATCGATTTTCAATTCGTTCATATCGATATTCAGCTCAACCTCATCAGCCTCAGGCAAAATGGCAACTGTTACAGCGGAAGTATGCACACGGCCCTGGGTTTCAGTCTCCGGCACTCTCTGTACCCGATGGACCCCACTTTCAAATTTGAGTTTTGAATACACCTTATCGCCACTGATAAGGGCAATGATTTCCTTGAACCCGCCGATCCCAAGGGGGCTGGAACTTATCGTTTCAACACGCCACCTCATACTCTCGGCAAAACGACTGTACATCCGAAAGAGATCACCTACAAAGAGGGCAGCTTCATCTCCGCCCGTCCCTGCACGGATTTCCAGAAAAATGTTCTTATCATCATTGGGATCCCGGGGAAGGAGAATGAGCTTGATTTCCTCATCCAGTTTCTTCTCCTTTGTCTCCAACTCTTCAATTTCCGTCCTGGCAAGTTCTTTAAGTTCCGGATCCTCATCCTCGTCATGGAGTAGAGCTTTGCTCTCTTCAATCTCCTGCTGCACCTGTCTGAAGCTCATATATATAGTGTTCAGTTTCGTCAGATGAGCGTGTTCCTTGACTACTTTTCGAAACTCTTTTTGATTAGTTACCAGTTCGGGGTCGGACAGTCTGCCTTCAAGTTGAGAAATCTTGTCTTCCAGATCTGCAAATTTATCAAACATAAGAATTCAACCAGGAATAAAAACTTCGAAAAAAAATCCACAACCATGAAAACCACCGTTGTGGACAAAAGAAAACTCAATTTTTATGCCGAAAGGACTCGGGCAAAACCAGTATAAGCACCTTCACGAATTTCTTTTTAAAAAAGAATTCTAAGGTACTGAATAATCAGGTCTCACCTTTATCCTTATCAGCAAAATGCTTTGCGTAACGTTTTTTGAATTTTTCAATACGTCCCGCAGTATCCACAAGCTTTTGTTTGCCGGTAAAGAAGGGATGACAGGCTGAACAGATTTCAACTTTCATCTCATCTATAACAGAACCCAGTTCGACCTCGTTGCCACAGGCGCACGTTGCCATTATTTTATGATATTCCGGATGTATACCACTTCTCATATCTCTTTTCCTCCCACATATCTTCCATGCGGTATTGAACTTAGAATTGCATTCTTCAAGTTTCTACTTAGTTAGTACCTTACTCCTGAACTTCTGTCATAAAAAACAAAGCAAATATAATAACCAACAACCATTTTTTTTCAATAAAAAACAGACAAACCTATTTAATGTTAACCATTCATTGAATCAAGAAAATCAGCATTGGTCTTCTGATGTTTCAACTTATCCTTGAGGAAATCCATACAATCAGCTGGATTCATGGTATTGAGAAGTTTTCTTAAGATCCAGATTCTATTGAGTGCATCTTTCTTAATCAGCAGATCTTCTTTTCTGGTTCCGGATCGTTTGATATCAATGGCAGGGAAAATCCGCTTATCAGCCATTTTGCGATCCAAAATCAGTTCGGAATTACCCGTTCCCTTGAACTCCTCAAAGATGACCTCATCCATACGGCTGCCTGTTTCGATTAATGCGGTGGCCATAATGGTCAGGCTCCCTCCCTCCTCTATGTTTCGTGCGGCACCAAAAAATCGTTTCGGCCGATGCAGTGCGTTTGCCTCAACACCTCCCGAAAGAATCTTGCCACTGGCAGGAGTTACAGTGTTATATGCACGAGCCAGACGAGTTATACTATCGAGCAGTATCACCACATCTTTCTTATGTTCTACCAGTCTCTTTGCTTTCTCAATAACCATCTCAGCAACCTGGATATGCCTCTGGGGAGGCTCATCAAAGGTGGAGCTGACAACCTCTGCAGCCTTAACAGTTCTGGCCATCTCTGTGACTTCTTCCGGACGTTCATCTATAAGCAGTACTATAAGATACACTTCCTTATGATTTCTCACTATCGAATTGGCAATCTTCTGCATCAGGACGGTCTTACCGGTTCTGGGAGGCGCCACAATAAGCCCTCGCTGCCCCTTTCCCATGGGAGCAAACATATCCATAATCCGCATGGCATAGTTGTCAGTCTGCCACTCAAGAGAAAACGCTTCGTTGGGATGAAGCGGGGTCAGATTTGCAAAGAGTGTCTTCTGCTTGGCAGCCTCAGGCGGATCATAATTAACACTCTCAACCTTGAGAAGGGCAAAATATCTTTCCCCATCTTTTGGAGCCCTTACAAGACCGTCAATCGTATCACCTGTACGAAGATTGAGCCTGCGAATCTGGGATGGCGATACATAAATATCATCAGGACCCGGCAGATAATTGTAATCCGGAGCCCGGAGGAACCCGAAACCATCGGGCAGAATTTCCAAAACACCAGTCCCTCGCATCTTTCCATCTTTATCCGACTGGGCTTTAATTATTGCAAAAATTAGTTCCTGTTTCCGCAGTGAACTATAACCTTCTACTTTTAATTCTCTACCACGCTTTACAAGTTCACCGATTTTCATCAGTTTAAGTTCCGCCAGATTCATTAATCTACTTCTCCTTTAGGGGGGTTATTGGCAGGATAAGGGGCGCCATTAGTTGCGTCTCTCATTTATCATTCGGATACATACAACACAGTAAAATAGAAGAGTGATTTTGATTCCACTGGCCATAACAGAATTTGACAATTCAGCTCGGTAAATTGCTAAGAATGTGCGTGCCGGGTAAGACGCTTAGGGTGCTTTGACAAATAATTTTGTAACCAATTGTCCCCTTTATCGGGGTTTATATGAAAGTCCTACAATATTTGGGAGGAAAGGGATTCGGAGGAGTGTTGACACAGCAGGTAAGCGAGCCTGCGAGACTCCGATCCACAGCCTGCGAGGACGTTTGGCAACACTCCTCCGAATCCCGGTTACATTACTTTCATGCTTCGTTGTGAAATGCATTTCATGGGTGTTAGGTAGAAACAGGATAACTATTGTGGTGTATGTAAAAAACTAGACCTTTTGTGTTTTCAGAAGACACCAAATGGATGTAATTATTACAGACAGGGTAATTTGTACAGGATTCAAAAATTGATTCGGTAAAGACAAGAATTGAATTTTATTCTACTATATCCCTTATACGTATTCACTCACAGACTGTCAAGCTTTTTAAGACCAGATAGAGTAGTTTCACACTCTTTCTTTCACTAACCCGGACTATCAGGGTGTAAACTCTGACTTCGAGAGAAATCTCTAAGACACTAACGTTTTTACAAGATATGCAACCTGGAGAATACTGCTGGCAAAAGTAGTACTGTTATCGACTACAAACTGTGTATGTGTTCTCTTTTCCTCTATCGGCATTTGAGCCTTTAAGATTGAACGAATCTCTTCACAGGCAAGCCCACTTCTCAGCGAAACTCTTTCATACACAAGATGTTCAGGCAAATAAACGACAACACATTCATCAAAATCGCCTTGCCATTGAACTTCATAGAGTAGCGGTACTTCGATAACCAGATGTTCTACGCTACCTTCCCTCTGATTCCATTTTTGATTTACAATTTCACTGATGATGGGATGCAGAATAGCTTCAAGCTGCGATTTAATCCTCTGGTCCTTGAAAGTCACTTCTCTCAGTATTTGCCGATCAACGGTTCCGTCAGCATGGAGAAATCTACCTCCAAAAACCTCCTTAAACTTCTCAAGCCCTTCAGCACCCCGTTGAAGTTGTTCCCGGCAGAGCTGATCTGTATCGATGAGTTCGCATCCAAGAAAGGACGCCAGTAATTTGCTTACAGTACTTTTCCCGCTTCCCAAACCACCTGTAACAGCTATCTTCATACGATGCCACCCTGCGGCACCCACCCAAATTTACTCAGTACATCAGAAAAATCATCCCAGAGAGGCGCAACCTGATCCAACGTTTTTAAAGTTATCGGGTGCTGCAGAACAAGACGGTGGGCATGAAGTAACTGACGGGGGAAATCACTATTATCTCTATTGGCTCCATATATTTTATCGCCGACAACGGAATGACCTAAATGGGCCATATGCACTCGTATCTGGTGGGTTCGACCTGTCTCAATCCTTATTCTAACAAGGCTGAATCTTCCATCCAATTCTTCCACTACCTCCCATCGGGTTACAGCATGCCTCCCTTTTTCAGGTCGTACGGCCATCTTCTGCCGATTAACAGGATGACGACCAATGGAGGCTACCAGCCGACCACTCTTTTCTTTCATCGTCCCATGCAAAAGAGCGATATACCATTTTTGAATATTCCTGTTTTTAAACAATTCGATTAATTTTCTCTGCACTGGCTCAACTTTTGCTGCCAGCATGATACCAGAGGTATCCTTGTCCAGTCTGTGAACAATGCCGGGACGCAACCTGTCACCAACGCCTCCAATGGCCCGACAGTGATAAACCAGTCCATTGGCCAATGTACCCGAGTAATTTCCAGCTCCGGGGTGCACCACAATTCCCGGGGGTTTTGACAGAACAAGCAGATGTTCATCTTCAAAAAGAATATGAAACTCAACCTTTTCCGGCAATACTTCTATTTCGGGCGGGCTAACAACAATCCCGGTAATGGTTTCACCTGCTTTAAGGCGATAACTGCTCTTTTTTGTCTCACCTTCAACTTTAAGCAGGCCATTACTGACGGATGCAGCAATACACGATCTTGAGACTGACGGAAAATACTGAGAAAGAAACTGATCTAAGCGGATTCCTGCCGCCCCGCTGTCAATTTTTATGGAAAAATACTTATCGGGAACCACGGAGAGATTAATACCTTATTACACCATTTCATGCAACGATCGCTACATCACTGCCGAGATATATTCAATCCGACATATGCGTAACAAAATGGGTAGCGGGGGTTTATGAGAAGATAGCTTCAATAGTCTCACTGACAGCTGATTCCTCTTTATCCTGTGCCAGTGATAATTCGGTTACCAAGAGACCTTTTGCCGTATCCAGCATTTTTCTCTCTCCGTAGGAAAGATCTTTATCAACACTGAGAAGAAAGAGATCACGGAGTACTGATGCTACTTCGTGAACAGAACCGGTCTTGATTTTTTCCATATAGTCGCGATATCTCCGATTCCAGGTCTGAGTACCCAGCTCAACGGTTCTGTCTTCAAGAATATCAAGGACTCCGCTCACTTCACTTTCATCAACAATGGCACGAAGTCCTACATTTTCACTGCTAATAGTCGGTATCATAATCGTCATTTTATTGTCCAGTATCTCCAAAACATAAAATTTTTGATCAATACCAGCAACAGTCTGCATTTCTACAGATTTAATGACACCAACACCATGGGCCGGATATACAGCCATATCACCTTCAGAAAACACTCATTTCTCCTTGTCTAAAAACATCCGTCATAAAGTAGAATACCCCTAGGAGCTTGTCCGAGAAGAATTACGGAATCAAAACAACTGGTTACAATTTATCTATGATGTAAGTCTAAGAAATTTCGATATTTTACATTTGCACAAACAAGCAATATAACACAATTATCATAAAAATACTGCTGTTTTTGTGTCAGGCTATGCAAGGGGCATGCAGATTTGGAAAAAAAGATGGCTACTTCAGGCTGTTTAAAATTGACATTGCCTTTGCCGGATCATCTTCAAGAAACAGGCGAACACCTTCTTCGATAATGTCATAGCGCGAGGCAAGAACCCGCCTCTCATCATCGCCCAAAGGTGCCAATACATATTTTTCTACGGGAAAATCACGATGTACATCACCCTGTCCTGGCCTGCCGATCCCAACTTTCAGTCTATAAAAATCACGGGTACCCAGGTTCTGAACAAGAGATTTTATTCCCTTGTGCCCCCCATCTCCGCCACCTTTTATCAGTTTGATTCTTCCAGGAGTCATATCAATATCATCATGGATAACAAGAATCTGAGCAGGGTCAATTTTATAGAAATGAGCAAACTCGACAACCCCTTTGCCACTCAGATTCATGAAAGTCATCGGTTTTAAAAAAATGATTGTACGTCCGAATAATTGCACACGACTGGAAAGGGAGTGCCACTTTTCCCTGTCGATCTGAACCTGCCACCGTTGCGCCAACTCATCAACCACAAGAAACCCAACATTATGGCGTGTATCATCATACTTGCTGCCTTTATTTCCAAGTCCAACTATAATGAAAGGTTTTATCGCCATTGGTAGTAAAACAAAAGAAGTCTGGGAAAAAACCTTCCCCAGACTTCTCAATAAAATACAGTTAATAAAAAAGGAATGAGTAAACGCTGCTTACTCAGCTGATGCATCTACATCTTCTGCTTCTTCTCCCTCTGCTTCAGCATCTACTGCACCTTCTTCATCTTCTTCTATTTCAGTTTCCTTCATCCCTGCCATAGCTACTGCGACTAATGTTTCATCAGGATCAGTGATCATTTTTACACTGTCTGGGATGGAAATATCGCTGCACTTAAGATTGTCCCCAATCTCGAGATCAGTTACATCCAAGGTACACTGATCAGGTATATCCAGAACGTTCCCCTCGATAACAACAGTTCCACTAGTAACAATCAGCACCCCGCCAAGATCAACTCCTTTGGCAATGCCTTCAAAAACAACCGGTACGTCAAAGGCACGATCTTTTGATAGGTCAATCTCACAAAAATCAACATGGATCAGAGCATCACTGACCGGATGGGTCTGTACTTCACTTATTAAAACACTCTTTTCAGACTCTCCATCAATTTTCAGAGTAACAAGGGTGTTGCGACGATAGAACTCAAGCAGCTTCGCCATCAAAGTTTTTGATTCAAGCTGCAGCAGCACAGCCTTTTCCCCGCCACCATAAACCACAGCAGGAGTCATACCTTCCATCCGCAATTGGCGCATGGCTCCTTTTCCAGAAGTCAGCCTGTGAGAAGCAGACATTTCAACCTGAAGCATAATTCCTCCTTTATAAAACAGCCGCAGTCAAAATTGATGCGCGACTGACTATATTATATCAATTTATCTACGAAAAACCGTAACAACCTAACCCAAACAGACCATAACTTCCTAAATTTATTTGACAATTCCTAAGGTACTAAATACTCAACCCGACAAGTCAGAAATTTTTTTTAGAGTCGCTGGATAAGTGCCTTGTTGCTGGCATCAACCAGTCGAGTTTAATAGCAGGCCATACTTTCTTATTTTTTATTACAGCTTTCATAGAGTAAGGCACTAAATGGGTAAATAGATATCCAATATGCGGGTCATACAAATAACGAGCTGACAGAATCCTCATTGTGGATCCTGTTAATCGCATTTGCAAGCAGCTTAGATACCGACAGTACCGTAATTTTCTCACAACTAAGCGCTTCTCCCCTGAGAGGAATCGAATTGGTAACAACCAGCGACTTCAGCTCAGAATTCGTAATACGCTCAATCGCCGGGCCGGAGAGAACAGCATGTGAACAACACGCATGAACCTCTTTTGCCCCATTGGCGATCAGGGTTTTTGCTCCGGCGCATAACGTTCCGGCAGTATCTACCATATCATCCAACAGAATTGCGGTCTTACCTTCCACATCACCAATAACATGCATAGCCTCACATTCATTGGGCTTATCCCGACGCTTATCGATAATTGCCAGGCCGGAATTCAGTCTTTTGGCAAAAGCCCGTGTCCGTTCAACACCACCTGCATCAGGAGAAACCATAACAACATCATCAAAATTTTCCTGAATATAACCAAGCACTACCGGTGCTGCATAGAGATGATCCACGGGTATATTAAAAAAACCCTGTATCTGCCCGGCATGTAAATCCATACAGAGAACACGCCTTACCCCTACAGCCATAAACATCTCGGCAACGACTTTAGCGGTAATTGGAACGCGAGGTGCATTTTTTCTATCTTGCCGGGCATAACCGTAATAGGGAACCACCGCAGTAATACGCCTGGCCGAAGCCCGTCTAAGCGCGTCTACCATGATCACAAGTTCCATCAGGTGATCATTAACAGGAGTACACGTTGGCTGAATGACAAAAACGTCCGTACCACGAACATTTTCCTTCACCTCAACAAAAATTTCCCCGTCGCTGAACGTCTTGACTTCAGCCTCACACAGAGGCAGATCCAGGTGACAGGCTATCTCGCTGGCTAACTGCCTGTGAGCGTTACCCGAAAAAATCTTTATTATATTAGGCATCGTTTTAATTATATTAAAAAAGAAGAAACCATATTCTAATGGCTGGGGCGGTAGGGGTCGAACCTACGAATGCCGGGATCAAAACCCGGTGCCTTAACCACTTGGCCACGCCCCAGCACTTGCTCTTACAGCAAAAACTCTGTCTCCAAATTTCCTGCACAACAGATCCATGATACTGTTAAAATCAGGCTTACCAGGATTTTCAGCATCTGGAAAAACTCCAAAAACGGTTGCCCCACTGCCGGACATCAAGGTTCCTGATGCTCCCGATTCCAACAATAGTCGCTTCATATCCGCTATCTCCGGATACCTCGCACTGGTAACTACTTCAAGGTCATTGTGCATTTCATCCAAAGGCAAGGAACCTGCCTTGTGCTTTTGAAAGCAAGATAATTTATAATTTTTGGTTGTGCTTGTCAAGGATAAATTTTCAAATACCCAGCGTGTAGAAACCAAAAAACCGGGGTTGACAAGAACAAAAGTAACATCTTTGAGAGAGTTAACAGGATACATGATATCACCAACACCATGGGCAATCACCGCTCCGTGCTCAACCGCAAAAAACGGTACATCTGCTCCAAGGGGACGGGCCAACTGAACTAATTCCCTCTCTGAAAGCGGTTGATCGAAGAGTTTATTTAATCCCCGAAGCACCGTACCGGCATCACTGCTTCCACCACCAAGACCGGCCGCCACGGGTATATTTTTTTCAAGATAAATCTTAAGCTTTGGTACCTTTTCCAGGCCGGCAGCTGAAAAAAAAGCAACCGCTGCTTTGACTGCCAGATTATCCCTTCCCATGGGAAGTTCAGGGTCGTCACAAGAAAATTCGATACCCGTTCCACTGCCTGTTTCAAGAAGAATTGTATCGTACAAATCGAGTTTCTGCATCCACGTTTCAAGATCATGGTATCCATCAGGGCGACGACCAAGAACCCGGAGAAACAGATTTATTTTTGCCGGTGCATAAAGCCGTATTTTCCTGTTTCCCATTGCTACCTGTGCTCACGCATGCCATCACTTTTTGATAATCTCGTAAAAAACCTTAAGACTGAAATGGCTAAGTAAAAAGCTTCATATTGGAGGCGTGCAATTTTTCTATTATTTCGGCGTACATACGGTACGTCGTAATGATAGAAAAATTGTAACAACGAACCAGG
>JAUVON010000129.1 GCA_030599175.1 Desulfobulbaceae bacterium
GATGATTTCATCGGCATTTGCCCGCCTGCAATGCTGCTCGTTGGATTGATCAACAAGCTCAACCACTGAATAGACCTGGGGACAGAGAGTTTCTATTGTTAAAGTAGTGAGTACAACTTTTGCATCCCTTGCAGTAGGTTCAAGACTGTCATCCCCTAGTATGATAATTGTCTCCGCTTTTTCCAGGTTACCCTTTTGCAGAGTTTCTTCGTTAACTGCACCGCCGACAAAAAAGAGGTTCGGGTCATCGATCGGTTTTTCATCGATATCGGCAATAAGCACAATGGGTGTGTCTTCCGTTGCAGGGTCTGCCCGCATCTCTTTTAGTACAGCACGGCTCCGATGATTCCATTCACAGAGAATTATATGACCTTCCATATCTATTGTTTCCATACCTTTACTCTCTCTTATACGTTTGCTGATCATTATTGTTGCCAGATTACCACTGAGCATACCCAGTAGGCCGATACCAAAGAACATGATGATAATAGCAACAATTCGTCCCCCCACGGTGGTCGGAGAAATATCTCCATAACCTACAGTGGTCAGTGTTACAACACTCCACCAGAGGCCATTGACAAAACTCATCCCAGGCTCTAGAAAGGAGAGTGCCAGACCACTTGCAAGGATCATGAAAAGGATCACAAAAAGCAGCCTGGAATAGTTTTCCTGGTGTAAAAACAGCAAAAAATGTTGAATTCGTTTCAGCATGTTAGTATCAGGTTAGGCCTCATTTTTTCCTCCGCTTGTTCTTCTCCCTATAGCGCAGCTCCGTCCTGAGTTCTTCCAGCTCATGAAGAATTCTAGCATAGATTGCATAGCGTTCCTGACTGATTTTCTGTTGCGCAACCAGTTCAGTGACTACACATCCCGGTTCGGATCGGTGGAGACAATCTCTGAAGCCGCAGTGTCTCTCCAGTGCTTTTTCAAAACCGGGGAAGTGGAAGGCGAGATCAAGGACGGATATATTTACCAGGCCAAAATCGACAAAGCCGGGCGAGTCGATAAGCTCTCCACCATCTCTGAGTGAGTGCAGTGTTGATACGGTTGTTGTATGCCGGCCTCTTTTTTTTGACTCATTGAGTGGTCGGGTTTGCAGGTTGATTGCTGGACACAGGCTGTTTAAGAGGGAACTTTTGCCAACTCCGGTGGGACCAACGAAAATCCCGCGTAAACCCTGACTCAGATAATCTGTGAGTCGGTCAAGTCCGTCCCCGGTTTCAGCGCTGAGAGTATAAAGTGGTACGGAATCAGTATACGTCTCATAGATTTGTTCCTCATATTCTTTAGATGCAGGCAGGTCACATTTATTTATAAGAAGAATGGGCTGCAATCGGGTAGTTCGTGCTGCAACTATTGCCCGGTCAATAAATCCTGGTGGCGGCATAGGTTCGCAGGCAACAACGATACAGAGGGTGTCAAGGTTAGCCCCCACTGTATGCTTAACCCCCCGGGCATCCATACGATTTAACTCAGATTTTCGTTCCAGTCGGGTAAGAATTCCCCCTTTTACCGTGACTTTGTCACCAACAACATGGCCGGAGTTTCGTTTTACCCGGATTACCTCCTTCCGGCCTTCAGCGTTAAAACGTACCTCCACTGCAACACCCAGGTGGGCTACGATTATACCCTGTCGATCGTCTTGAGTTGTTATATTATTCACAATCAGCCACCATCCACAACTCTGATTTTTACTCTTCCAAAACTAATTTTAAACCTATCATCATCATAATTGATCCTGTAAGGCCATGAAAAACCCTGTTCACTCCGGGCTTCTGCAGCCAATTTCTCGCTCGATCAACCATGGAGGCAAGGAGGCATTGCCAGACCATGGCAACGCAGAAGTGCAGACCGGCAACAAAGAGAGACTGCAATAATGGTGATCCGGAGGGGTCTATAAATTGAGGTAAAAAGGCCATATAAAAGATGACTGTCTTCGGGTTGAGAACATTTGATAGAAATCCTTCCCGCAATGATCTCCTGAGGTTGAAATCGCTGCCTGAAGAATGCGGGTTGTCCGGCAGCATACATTGGGGGCTATGGATGGCACGTTTCCAGCTTGTCACTCCCAGCCATATAAGATATGCGGCTCCGGCAAATTTCAGTGTATTAAAGGCCCAGGCTGTTTTCAGAAGAATCAGTGAAATACCGAGGGCAGAAACCGTGGCATGGACAAAGAGTCCGGAGCAGATGCCAAGAGAACTTGCCGCACCATCCCGCCAACCGCCACGGCCACTGTTACGTATAATGAGCATTGTATCCAGACCCGGAGTGATGGTAAGCAGGGTTACGGCAATAAGGCAGGTGATAATGGTGTGGGTGTCCAACAGACTCCTCCAATCTTTTTCTTGTCTTTTACCACAGAGGACACAGAGATCACAGAGAAAGTAAATTTAAAAGGCGTTGTCTCTGTGTCCTCTACTAGGAGCTTGTCCGAGAATAAGCATTTTGTTTAAAATCGAGGTTTTCCAAAAAAATAAGCACAGCCATATACGTGATATTGCGAGCAATATTTTTTTGAAAATAACGAAGAGTTTGGGCTAAATGCATTCTCGGACAAGCTCCTAGCCAATCTATCTGCTCATATGGCTGATTTTTCAGCCATCCTGTAATCTTGTGATTACTGTTTGTTCTTAGATCGAGTAATGGGGACGATATAATTATGGTTGATTCAGACATTACTATAAAATTCTAACATGGAAAAGGTAACTATGTTTTTAGAACTGTTAAAAAAACGACGCAGCATCAGGCAATTTCAGGATAAACCGGTCGAACAGGAAAAAATTGATGCTCTTGTCGAAGCGATGTTACGATCTCCCTCATCAAGAAGCCTCAATCCCTGGGAATTTGTTGTTGTAACAGATCAGCAGGTGATCGGCGAGCTGTCACGGTCAAAACCTCATGGTGCTTCATTTATGAAGAATGCACCTTTAGCAGTTGTGGTGTGTGCAGATCCGGCAAAATGTGATGTATGGATAGAGGACTGTTCGATAGCGACACTTCTACTTCACCTTGAAGCCACAGATCTTGGTCTGGGAAGTTGCTGGGTGCAGATCCGTAAGCGTGAACATAACGCTGACCAGACAGCGGAGGCGTATGTGAAAAAATTGCTGGGGCTTGGAGATGAAATGGTGGTTGAGGCGATTGTGGCAATTGGATATGCCAAAGAGGAAAAGGGTGAGCATCCACACTCTTCTCTACTCTATGAGAGGGTGAGCTATGATCGTTATGGTGGAAAAAAGTAATTCTCCTTATCTTTGGCGGGGTTGAAAATGAGTTCATACTATAAAGATCCTGATCCACAGGAAACCGAAGACTGGCTGGATTCTCTTGTGGCAGTAATAGCAAAGGAAGGCGGTGAAAAGGCGGATTATCTGCTTCGGGAATTGACCGACAGGGCCCGATCCCTCGGGGTATCGACTTCGCCGGGAGTGCTCACCCCCTATACCAATACTATATCTCCTGCCGATGAAGAGAAAATACCAGGGGATTCAATTATTGCCAGAAATGTTGCCGCTTATGTTCGCTGGAACGCTATGGCCATGGTTGCAAGAGCCAATAAAGACGGAAAAAGCCTCGGGGGCCATATCGCCACCTACACCTCTGTATCAGCTCTCTATGAGGTTGGATTCAACTGGTTTTTTAGGGGGCCGGAGGCGGAATCCGGTGCTGATATGGTCTATTTTCAAGGCCACAGTTCACCGGGTATCTATGCCAGAGCTTATGTGGAAGGAAGACTGGACGATGAGCATCTGGAAAACTTTCGCCGGGAGGTGGGAGGGCATGGTCTCTCCTCTTATCCTCATCCCTGGCTGATGCCGGATTTCTGGCAATTCCCTACTGTATCCATGGGATTGGGCCCGATGGCAGCCATCTACCAGGCCCGGTTTATGAAATATATGGACAGCCGGGGGTTGAAAAAGGCGGGGGATCGCAAGGTGTGGGTCTTTATGGGGGATGGCGAATCAGATGAACCAGAATCCCTGGGAGCGCTTTCTCTTGGTGCAAGAGAGAATCTGGATAACCTTATTTTTGTGGTGAACTGTAATCTGCAGCGGTTGGATGGGCCTGTACGGGGTAATGGAAAGATTATTCAGGAACTGGAAGGACGGTTCCGGGGAGCAGGCTGGCATGTTATCAAGCTCATCTGGGGTAGTGAGTGGGATAGGATTTTACAGAATGACAATGAGGGTCTGCTGATAAAAAAATTCGGCACCATGGTGGACGGTGATTTCCAGACCATCCGGGCAAGGGGGCCGGGCTATCTACGGCAGAAAGTCTTTGGTGATGACCCGCGATTAATGGCATTGGTGGAAGAAATAAGTGATGACGAGCTCTGGCAGATGACCCGGGGAGGACACGACCCCCGCAAGGTCTATGCTGCGTTTACGGCGGCTACTCGTTACAGGGGCCGGCCTACAGTTATCCTGGTGAAAACAATCAAGGGTTTTGGTATGGGACAGGCCGGTGAATCGGTCATGATAGCCCATAATGTGAAGAAGATGGATCTTGATTCTCTGAAAGGGTTCCGGGACCGCTTTCATGTGTCTCTGGCAGATGACCAGCTTGCCGATCTGCCCTTTATCCGACCGCCTGAAGGCAGCCCTGAGGATCTTTTTGTAAAAGAGAGACGTAAAGTCCTCGGTGGTCCGGTACCCTACCGGGAAACAACACGTATCTCGTTAAAGGTGCCGTCTCTGTCTGTTTTCTCAGGACTCCTTGATTCTTCAAAAAAGAGAGAACTTTCTACAACCATGGCATTTGTACGGCTGCTCGGCATGCTGGTAAAAGATAAAAAAATCGGTAAACATATCGTGCCGATTATCCCCGATGAGGCGCGGACTTTCGGTATGGAAGGACTGTTTCGTCAGCTTGGCATCTATGCACCGGAAGGGCAGCTTTATGAGCCGCAGGATTCAGAGACTCTGGCCTGGTACAGAGAGGATCCCAAGGGGCAGATTCTTGAGGAAGGTATCACTGAAGCCGGATCCATATCATCGTGGCTTGCGGCAGCGACCGCCCATGCAAATTACGGGGTGCCGATGATTCCCTTTTACACCTTTTACTCGATGTTCGGATTTCAGCGAATCGGGGATCAGCTCTGGGCAGCCGGTGACAGCAGGGCAAAAGGTTTTCTCATGGGCGCTACCGCAGGCAGGACGACCTTAAACGGGGAAGGCCTTCAGCATCAGGATGGGCAGGCATTGCTCTTTGCCTCCACATTTCCCTCCTGCCAGGCCTATGATCCGACCTTTGCTTACGAGGTTGCTGTTCTGGTGCAAAAGGGGATTGAACGGATGTATGAAAAGGGGGAAGATATATTTTATTATATTACCCTCCTCAATGAGAACTACAGTCATCCGGGATTGGTTCACGGCACTGAGGAAGGTATCAACCGAGGGATGTACCTTTATAAAAAAGGTAAGTCGGGTAAACCAAGAGTACAGTTGATGGGCAGTGGTGCGATTTTCAGAGAAGTTATAGCGGCAGCAGACCTCCTTGAGCAGGATTTTGATGTTCAGGCAGATATCTGGTCTGTCCTCGGCATAAATCAGCTGCATCGTGAGGGGATTCTTGTTGAGGATTGGAATCGTATGCATCCGGAACAACCTGGCAGGAAAACGTATGTCGAAGAGATCATGAGTGGATTTGACGGACCGGTGGTTATTTCGACCGATTATGTTCAGGCATATGGGGAGCAGTTGCGAAGGTTTATGCCAAAACCGCTGACGGTTCTGGGGACAGATGGATATGGCAGAAGTGATATGCGGGAGGTTCTGCGTCGTTTTTTTAAAGTGGACAGATTTCATATTGTAATTGCCGCTCTGCAGGGGCTTGTTGAGCAGAAAAGTTTGTCTGCCGATGTTGTGAGTAGAGCAATTGCGCAGTATGATATCAACCCCGAAGCTTCACATGCAATTACTAGGAGCTTGTCCGAGAATAAGCATTTTGTTCAAAATCGAGGTTTTCCAAAAAAATAAGCACAGCCATATACGTGATATTGCGAGCATTATTTTTTTTAAAATAACGAAGAGTTTGGGCGAAATGCATTCTCGGACAAGCTCCTAGAGGAGAGTGATAGATGGCCTTGGAAAAGATCGTAGTCCCCGAATTTGGTGAGGTTGAGACAATTACTGTGGTTGATGTTTTTATCTCAGCCGGGGATAAAGTCGAGGTTGATACTTCTCTTATTGCTCTGGAGAGTGAAAAGGCGGTAATGGAGATTCCCTCACCTTTTGCAGGTGTTATTAAGGAAGTGCTGATAAAAGAGAATGATACGATTGTCAGCGGCGACCTGATTGCTCTTATCGAAACCACCGATGACTCTTCCTCCCCGATCGAGATAAAAGAGGAAAACCTGACTTTTCATGCTGCTCCGTCTGTGCGTGGTTATGCCAGGGAACATGGCATCGATCTATCCACAGTTGCTCCGTCGGGTCCAAATAGCCGGATTCTTTTAGAAGATCTGCAGGCTGTTGAAGTGCAGGATGTAGGGAAGGAAAACCCCCAAACAACAGCTATACCGTCTGATATGCAGGTTTTGGAACCACCTCTGGAGGACTTCAGTAAATACGGAGAGGTAGAAGAGGCCGCATTAGGGCGTATCCAGAAAATTTCAGGGCAGCGTCTCCATAGAAGCTGGATAACGATTCCTCATGTAACCCATTTTGATGAGGCCGATATTACCGGGCTTGAAAGCTTTAGAAAAGAGTTGAATGGGGAACTGAAGGAAGGTGAGATCAGGCTCTCCATTCTTGTGTTTATTATAAAGGCGGTTTCGGCTGTGCTGAAAGAATTCCCTCTCTTTAACTGCTCGCTGATTCCGGGAGGCGAGAAAATTCTCCTGAAAAAGTATTATCATGTTGGTATTGCTGTGGATACACCCCAGGGACTGGTCGTCCCTGTCTTAAAGGATGTTGACAGGAAGGGTATACGGGAGATTCGAACCGAATTGAATCAGTTGAGTGGCAGTGCAAGGAAAGGGAAGCTGGCAATACCGGATATTCAGGGCGCAACGTTTACCATATCAAGTTTAGGTGGAATTGGGGGAACAGGATTTACGCCCATAGTAAATGGGCCACAGGTTGCTGTTCTCGGCTTGTCCCGCAGCTATCATAAACCGGTCTGGGATGGAGATAATTTCATCCCTCGCCTTACTCTGCCCTTTTCCGTCTCCTATGATCATAGAGTGATCGATGGAGCAGAAGCGGCCAGATTTTGCAGAGCCCTGGCCAACCATATTGAGGATTTAAGAAGAAGTTTACTTTAGTGCCTTACTCTAGAACTTCTGCAATAAAAAACAAGAAATCGAGGAAGGTCGTTTAAAACTATATGGTTGAATATATTTCCATGGCACTTATCCAGCGAGACTGAATGTTTTCCGACTAGTCGGGTTAAGAGCTGCAGGAAAGCATCGAACAACCAGGCTTGTTACGTGCCCA